>JAJDTE010000147.1:0-56478 GCA_022827325.1 Gammaproteobacteria bacterium
AGGGAATCCAGCGAGCTGTCGATGCGGCGGGTGACCAGGTCCCGCACCGTGATGAACACCGCGGCCGTCAACGGGAGCAGCATGGCCGGCTCGAAATGCACGTCGAACGGGCGCGTCACCAGCAGGATGCCGGCGAATCCCACCAGCACCGCGAGCCAGCGGCCGGGCCTGACCCGCTCACCCAGCACCAGCGCCGCGGCCACGGTCAACAGGATCGGCGCCACCCAGACCAGGGTGGAGGCGGTGGCGATGGGCAGCAGCGTCAGGCCCGTGATGAAGCACACCGTCGCGCAGCATTCACACAAGGCGCGCAGACCGTTCCATCTGGAATAGAAGGCAAGGGGCAGGAACGGCCGGCCGCTCAGCCTGATGTACACGGAAAAGAGCACCACCGCCAGGATCCCCCGGACAAACAGGAGCTGGCCGACCCCGAGCTGTTCGCTGGACAGCTTCATGATGGCGTCGTTGGATGAGATCATGGCCATGCCGGCCATCACCAGCAAGGCGGCCCTGATGTTGTTGGTGGCGGTGCTCACGTCGGGAAGTGCCCTTGCCCCGGACAGGAAACGGAATCGAACGGCTGCCGGTGAATGGCATGCACCCCGGCGATCGGCCGTGCATCCGGCAGCCGCCGAATGTGCCACCTGTCCGGATGGCTGGCAAGGATTTTTTCCGGATTTTTTCCGGTTTTCTTCCGGAATTTTTCCGAATTTTCCGACCGGCGTTTTTTCGGGGTTTTTCCGGTGACTTTACCCGGCGGTTGCGGGGCGGATGCCGGACGACCTGTGGTATAACCCCACCCGGCAGGGGCCCGTCCGTCCCGAGGGGAACTGGCGCCGGGGCGGACCCCGGAGTCTTCCCGTTACGAATACCCGCATGCCCGGCCCGGGCGCGACAACCGCCGGAATAACCGAAAGGACAATACGCATTGATCGAACGCCCGGAGAAGGTCCTCAGGGAGGTTTTCGGATACGTCCGCTTCCGTCATCACCAGAGGGAAATCATCGATACGCTGATTGCCGGCGGCGATTGCCTGGTGCTGATGCCCACGGGGGGCGGTAAATCCCTGTGCTACCAGGTGCCCGCCCTGGTCATGGAAGGAACCGCCGTGGTGGTGTCCCCGCTCATCGCCCTGATGCAGGACCAGGTGGCGGCGTTGCGGCAGTTCGGCATCGATGCCGGCTATCTCAATTCAACCCAGGATTACGAGCAGCGCCGGGATACCCTCAGACGGCTTTCCGCGGGCGGCCTCAAGCTGCTCTACCTGTCCCCGGAGCGCCTGCTGATGCCGGAAACCCTGGACCTGCTCCAGCGGCACCGGATCAGCCTGTTCGCCATCGACGAGGCCCATTGCGTCTCCCAGTGGGGCCATGACTTCCGCAAGGAGTACCGCCAGCTCGATTGCCTCCCGGAGCGCTTTCCCGATGTCCCCCGGATCGCGCTGACCGCCACCGCGGACCGCCGGGTCCGTGGGGAGATCGTCGAGCACCTGCACCTGGAGCGGGCGCGCCGGTTCCTGCACAGCTTCGACAGGCCCAACATCTGCTACCGGGTGGTGGACGCGCGAAACGGCCGCGAGGAGCTCTGGCGGTTTATCGAAACCCAGCATCCGGGTGATGCCGGCATCGTCTACTGTCTCAGTCGCCGGCGGACGGAGGAGGTCGCCCGCTGGCTCACGGAAAAGGGCCGTGTCGCACTGCCCTATCACGCCGGCATGCCGGATGCCGAGCGTGCCGAAAACCAGCACCGCTTCCTGCACGAGGAGGGCATCATCGTGGTGGCGACCATCGCCTTCGGCATGGGGATCGACAAGCCGGATGTGCGCTTCGTCGCCCATCTCAACCTGCCGAAGAACCTGGAGGCGTATTACCAGGAGACCGGCCGCGCGGGAAGGGACGGACTGCCGGCGTCCGCCTGGATGTCCTACAGCCTCGGCGACGTCATGACCCTGGGGAATTTCGTGGAGAACTCGGACGCCGCCGGTTCCCACAAGCAGGTCATGCAGCACAAGCTCCGGACACTGCTTGGCTGGTGCGAGATCACCACCTGCAGGCGCAGGGCGCTGCTCGCCTATTTCGACGAGGACATGGCATCGGATTGCGGCAACTGCGACAACTGCCTGTGGCCCCCGGAGGTTTTCGACAGCACGCTGAACGCGAGACTGGCGCTGTCCTGCGTCTACCGGACAGGGCAGCGGTTCGGCGTCGGCTACCTCATCGGCGTGTTGCGGGGCAAGGACGACGAACGCATGCAGCGCAATGGCCACGACCGCCTGGAACTGTTCGGCACCGGCACCGACCTCGATGAAAAACAATGGCGCAACCTGTTCCGGCAGCTGATCGCCACCGGCATGCTGACCATGGATGACGCCGGGCACGGCAGCCTCCTGTTGAGCGAGGCCTGCCGGCCGCTGCTGCGGGAGGAGGCACGATTCATGCAGCGCGTGCAGCAGAAGCCCGCCCGGGCAAAAACCCGCAACCCCAGGAAGGCGCCCGCCGTGCTCGGCGAAGGGGACCACGCGCTGTTCGAGGCCCTGAGGGGACTGCGCGCTGACCTTGCCAGGGACCAGAACGTGCCGCCCTACGTGATCTTTCACGATGCCACCCTGGCCGCGCTGGCCACCCGCAGGCCCATGGACGTGGGTGCCCTGGTGGAGATCGACGGGATCGGCGCCGGCAAGCAGGAACGCTACGGGCAGGCGGTGGTGGACCTGATCCGCGGGTTCGACCCGGGGGCCGCAGGGTAGAATCCGGCATGAGCCCGACACCGGACAACGGCTTGCCGCCCGTCATCCCGAAAGACCGGCATCCGCACCGGCGGAAGGGATTTTCCATGAAACGCCCCCTGGAATCATCGGACCCGGAGCCCGGGGCGCCGATTCAGGGCCGTGACCGCCTGGCGGAACGGCCGGGCCGGTTCCGCCCGCAACATTCGCCGCGCTCCCGAACGACATCCGCCACCCGGCAGGGCAATCCCTGATCATGGAGCAGCTGGCCAAAGCCTGGGGACAGTACGTCACCCGCCACCGGTTCCGGACACTTGCCGCCTCCCTGGCGTTGACCGCCTGCGCCGCATTCGGCGCACAATACCTCTCCTTTACCAACGATTACCGGTCGTTCTTTACCGGCGACGATCCCCACCTGCTGGCCTTCGAACACCTGCAGAACACCTACGTCAAGAACGACAACGTGCTGTTCGTGATGGCGCCTGGAAGCGGCCGGGTATTCGATCGGGAATTTCTCGCTGCCGTCGCCGAAGCCACCGACCTGGCGTGGAACACCCCCTACTCCATCCGCGTGGACTCTCTGTCGAACTTCCAGCACACGGTGGCGCTGGGCGACGAGCTGGTCGTCGCGGACCTCTATGAGGACGCCGCATCCCTGACCCCGGATGACCTGGACCGCATCCGCGGGATTGCCGTCACGGAACCGTCCCTGGTGCACCGGCTGGTGTCGCCCGAGGCCCACATCGCCGCCCTCAACATCACCGTGGAACTGCCGGGTGAGAACGAGGGGAAGGAGGGGCCCGAAGTGGCGGCACATGTCCGCGGCGTGAAAGATCACATCGAGAACACCTATCCGGAGATCAGGGTATATCTCACCGGCGTCATGATGATGAACCAGGCCTTCCCGGAAGCCGCGATCCATGACATCACCCACCTGATGCCGGTCGCGCTTGGCGTGATCCTGCTCCTGGTGTTCCTGCAGCTTCGGGGACTGACCGGCACCGTCGGCACGCTGGTCACCATCGTCCTTTCCGTTGCCTGCGCCATGGGTGTCGCCGGCTGGATGGGGGTCCGGCTGACGCCGCCGTCCATGTCCGCCCCGACCATCATCCTCACGCTCGCGGTGGCGGACTGCGTCCACGTACTGACCACCTGGATGCAGAAGTACCGTGCGGGCATGGGCAGGCGGGAAGCCATGGCCGAAAGCCTGCGGATCAATTTCAGCCCGGTGTTCCTGACCTCGGTGACGACCGCCATCGGTTTCCTGGCCCTGAATTTCAGCGAGGTGCCCCCGTTCCGGGACCTGGGCAACATCTCCGCGGCCGGCGTCATGTTCGCGTGGTGGTTCTCGGTGACCACGCTCCCCGCCCTGGTCACGCTGCTGCCGGTATCGCGAAGGAAGCGGCGGGAATACGGCACCGAAATCATCACCCGCTTCGCGGACTGGGTGATCCGCCGCCGGGGCATGCTGATGCCCGTCATGGTCCTCCTGATCATCGGCCTCATCGCCGCCATCCCGCGCAATGAGCTGAACGACGTGTTCGTGGAATACTTCGATGAGCGGATCCCGTTCCGCACCGATTCGGATTTCGTGGTGGAGAACCTGACGGGGATGTATTTCATCGATTACTCCCTGGATGCCGGCGTCCCGGGGGGGATTTCCGACCCGGCATACCTCGAACAGGTGGAACGCCTGACGACATGGTTGCGGGAGCAGCCCGAAGTCATCCATGTCGGCACCCTGTCCGACATCTTCAAGCGGATCAACCGGAGCATGCACGGCGACGACCCAGAATGGTATCGCCTGCCCGAAGAGCGGGACATGGCGGCGCAGTACCTGCTGCTCTATGAAATGTCCCTGCCCTACGGCCTCGACCTGAACAACCAGATCGACATCGACAAGCGAAGCACGCGGCTCAGCGTCTACCTGGAAACCCTCTCGACCACCGGACTCCTCGGATTCGAGCGACGGGTGGATGAATGGATGGCCGGGAACACGCCGGAAATCAGGACCACCGGCGCAAGCCCCCCGATGATGTTCTCGTATATCGGTTTCCGGAACGCCCTCGGCATGCTGGTGGGCACCGCCCTCGCCCTGACCGCCATTTCCATCCTGCTGATCTTCGTGCTGAAGTCCCTGCGGTACGGGCTGCTGACCCTGATACCGAACGTCGCCCCCGCCGCCATGGCATTCGGCATCTGGGGTCTTGCGAACGGGGAGATCGGATTGGGCCTTTCCGTCGTCGGCACCATGACCCTGGGGATCGTGGTGGATGACACCATCCACTTCATGAGCAAATACCTGCGGGCGCGCCGGGAACAGGGGCTTGATCCCGTCGAATCCGTCCGTTACGCGTTCTCGACGGTCGGCGTTGCCCTGTGGATCACCTCGGTCGCCCTGTCCGCGGGATTCCTTGTCATCTCGACCTCCGCCTTCCTCCTGAACGCCAACCTGGGACTGCTGGTGGCGATCGTGATCATGCTGGCCATCGTGGTGGATTTCCTGCTGCTCCCGGCGCTGCTGATCAAGTTTGACCGCTGACCGGCCCCCCGTGCCCGCCCGAACATCCCGGCACCCGGGTGCAGGCCCGTGACCGTCCCGGGGCGGTTCAGAAATTGTAGTCCAGGTTCACCCGCGCGAAGCTGTCGCGCCGCGCCGTGTACACGGCGTCCGCCGGGTCGATCTCATGGTAGGTCGAAACCTCGCAATGCAGGAACCAGTTGTCCCCGAGACGGCGCTTGAATTCGCCGCCGAGGATGTAGCTACTGTTCTCGAGCGAGGCCAGCAGACTGACGACGAATTCGGTGCTCTGCACGTCGTTCAGCCCGAGGCGCGCCGCCAGGAACAGGTCGTTCTCGAAGGCATTGGTGGCTCGCTGGCCCCGATCGTCATGCAACCATTCGGCAAACAGGACCAGATCGGCGTTCGAGTCCCAGACGGAACTGAACGTGTACTCCCCGCCCGCGACATAGGCCGAGAAGTCTTCCTCCTCGAAATTGAAATGCTGGTCGAACTGGTTATTCTTCGCCCCGGTGCGGTGGATGGCCTCCAGCTTGAGCAGCAGGGAACCGGTGGTGAGCTGGGCGTCCAGGCCGTACTGGCGGATCTGCTCGTAGTGCGGCGCCAGCACGATCTGGTGGGTGCTGGACAGCCCCGGCGACAGCACGGGCTCCCGGTTCGTGCCGTCGAACAGGCTGAGCCCGAGATCGACCGGCCCGAACCGGCCGCTGTACCGGCCGGCGAGATCGATATGCCACTCCTTCGCCCCGGATTCGTATGAAGCCAGGTTCCGGTCCACGACCAGCTCCGTACGCTGGCGTCCATGGCTGCCCGGGTAGGTGCGCCCGCGATGCCGCGTCATGCCGAAGAATTCCAGCGCCCCCCATTCCCCCGACAGGGTGTAATGGGCCATGAGCTGACCGAGCTTGGTCTTTTCGTTGGGGTGTGTCGCGATGTCGGTCTGGTTGACGATATCGACCAGCGAGCGTGACTCCACGACGCCCCAATGGACCTGGTCGACGCCCAGGCGCCATTCCCATTCATCGTCGCCGATATCGCCGTACGACAGCAGATAGGCCTCGCGGATTTCCACCTGAGAGCGTGCGGAATCCCCTGCGTCCTGCCGGATAAAGGGTGTAAACGTAATGCTTCTGCCGGCGTCGTCTTCCATGTAGACCGTTGTCTCCAGGGCAAGTCCGCCCGCGTACGAACGCTGGTCGGGATACGCTGCGCTGTCGGGGTAGTACCAGGCCTCCGAGGAAAGGCGCCAGGAATATTCGATCCAGTCGATGAATCCGTCATCGGCATTGGCCGCGGTCGTGCACATCGATACAACCAGCCCCAGGGCCGCCAGAACCCTGCCGGGGAGACGCGGGACCGGAACGTCCCCACTGACACCGCCACGCGAAGAGAACGGTTTCTCCCGGGCCGGGTGCTGCGCCCTTCCGTGAAGCATCATCCGGAATTCAGCCGGCGCAGTCACAGCCACTGGGCGCATGATCATCTCTACAGGCAATTCTCTTGTCATGAAAACTCCGGGTTTTTTCTCGTGCGACCGTTCATATTCTAACCAACCCGGCCGATCAAATCCGACAGGCTACCACACACCCGATCCCTGCACACGAAGGCGGCACTTCACCGGAACCGGGGTTCTCTGGACATCACTCTGAATTATGCTAGCATGTACCTTGAAGTTCCGGCGAAGGTACGCATGATGACACGATTTGGCCGTTGTCAGTGCCGCCGCCGGATTCTTGCTTGCCCCGCTTTACCGATGACCGCCCACAGGGAGAACCGAATAATGCGCGTCACCCGCTCCCACCCGATGCCCGTACTGTACGGGATATTTGTTGCCGTTCTCTCCCTGGCGGTCGCGCCGTCCACCGGCCTCGCCGAAAGCGCGGAGGAAGCCGGTCTCAGGATCGCGACCGACGCCCGGGAACGCCAGAAGGGATTCAGCAACTTCACCGCGAACCTGAACATGATCCTGCGCAACAAGCGGGGGCAGGAAAGCAAGCGCGAACTCCGCCTCAAGGTCATCGAGGTCGACGGGGACGGTGACCGGACCCTGTTCGTGTTCGATCGCCCGCGGGACGTCAAGGGAACCGCCTTTCTCGTGCATGCCCACAAGGACAAGTCGGACGACCAGTGGCTCTATCTTCCCGCCCTGAAGCGGGTCAAGGGCATCAGCGCCTCGAAACAGTCGGGCTCCTTCATGGGAAGCGAATTCTCCTACGAGGACATGGGCGCCGTCGAAGTCGAGAAATACACCCACCGGTACCTGCGGGAAGAGCCCTGCGGCGATTTCGAATGCCACGTTCTCGAACGGATTCCCGTGAGCAAGGATTCGGGGTACTCCAGCCAGTTGGTCTGGCTCGACCGGGAGGAGCTCCGCACCATGCAGATCCAGTACTACGACCGCAGGGAGGAGCATCTGAAGACCATGGCCGTGGAGGGCTACCAGCAATACCTCGACCGCTTCTGGCGCTCCAGCACGATCACGATGACGAACCATCTCACGGGAAAGAGCACCGTGCTGCTCTGGTCGGACTATGAATTCGGCACGGACCTGGACACCGGCGATTTCACCCGCACGGCACTGAAACGGGTACGGTAGAACCCGGCGGGGCGCCGCCGCGCCCCACTCCATCCATCCCATCGCAAACCGGGAACCGGTCCGGTTCCCCGGAGCCGGCCGGCGGCGATGCGTCAGGCAGGCAGGTCGCGCTTGCGTTCGGCGATGCGGAACTTCAGCCTCTTGCTCGGGGACATCGACGGGAACGGATTGAAGCGGAGCTTGAAATTCGCCGGCATCACCTCGAGGGTGAAATAGTGGGCGACCATCAGGATGTTGACGAGCAGCTGCAGTTCCATCCACCGGAAACCGAGGCACATGTGGGTGCCGAGGCCGTAGGGGGCATACCCGGGACTGCGGTGCTCGTTGCGCGGTGACTTATAGCGGTCGATATCGAACTTGAAGGGTTCCGGAAAGACATCACTCATGTAGTGCGGGGAGGTCGTGGAAATGAAGACCCGTTTCCCCACCGGCAGCTCGTAGTTCTCCACCACGCAGGGATTCATGACGTTGCGGATGGACATGGGGACGATGGGGTACATCCGCATGCACTCCATGATGAAGCGGTTCGTGACGTCGGTAGCCGATTTGGTGAAATCCTCCTCGCCCGGGTCGCCGCCGTCGAACAGGGCATCTGCCTCGGCCCGGATCCGGCGGTAGAGTTCGGGCTGCGAGGCCATGGCATAGAGGGCGAAGGCAAGGGCATCGCCAAGGTACATGCTGGCAAGCATGGGCGCCGAGAGGGAGAACCCCATGTTCGACTCCGGCAGGAACTGCGGGTCGCTGGCGTGGAGGCTGAGCAGATCGTCCGCAAGATTGCGCGGGCACCCGGCGCGCTGGGCGGGCGTATGGGTGGTCTGGACCCGTTGGGACACCACGTTGATGGCCTTGGAGGGCCGCCTCATGCCAGGAGTGAAGAGCATGAACTTGGGCAGGAGCTTCGCGACGTGGGTGATGAGCGCCCGCTCCTTGAACTTGATCAGGTCCTCAACCACATCCTGCGACTCGATGCCGATGATGATGGGGGATACCTGCGAGTTGATCATCAGCCTGGACATGCCGACCGCATTCCTGACGGAGCCCACCTCCCAGTCCGCCATGAAGCTGCGAATACGGTCATAGAGGGCATCCAGTTGCCCTCCAAGCCGCTTGCGCGAATAACCCGGCTGCATCGCCTTGCGCAGGCGGAAGTGATCGGCGCCGTCCAGCGAGGGGATGAGCCCGGCGGCACCGTAGACCTTCTCGATATCCGTAAAATAGTCCTTGGACCGCAGGTACATGCGCCCGTTCCGGTGCACCCACCGATTGACCTCGGTTCCCACCAGGAATGTCATGGGCTGCTGGAACGGCGGGTTGAGCTGGAACACCGGGCCGTACTCCTGCGCAATGCTCGCAAAGATCGCGGGAATGTTGCCCTTGGGCAGATACCGGTTGAACAGCAGCTTGCGCAGGGGAACGACCGGAATCTTCTTGGTGAAGGCGGTATGCCGAAACAGCGGGCTGGTGATGTTCTGCTCCACCGCGGCCGCGATGGAATGCCCGATCAGGTCCATCCTGCAGATGAATTCAATGCGCTCTTCCGCTTCGTCGTCGAGTTCGAACATGAAGCGAAAGACGTCGCAGGTATTGGCGAGGCTGATGATGATGATGTCCCGCGGATCCGGAATCAGATCCGAGAAGATGTACTTGACGATGCGCGCCTTGATGATCTCGTTCGCGGTGTCCTCCTGGGAATTGTCGCCTGACTCCGCCCGCCACTTGATAGGGACCAGGGTCCAGAAATCCCCGTCGTGCTTCTCCAGGACGTTCCGTTTAACCAGGCGCTCGAGGGTCGAATCAATCACATCCTCCGCATGGGGGGCGAACCGCTCAATCCAGAACTGGGCGTTTCGCTGAACCGATTCGTCCGCAATCTGCTTGAGAAAGGGATCCAGGATGGGGTCGCCCGTTTCGGTGCTGTCCACCAGGATCAGCCAATCCATGTCCGTGTCAATGCGGTTGAGAAGGGCGAGCTCCGCAAGCACTGCGCCGATCACGGCGCAGTTCAGTTCCCAGCCGGGCACCTGATGAAAGTAGCCGGTCTGCTCGTTGAGGAGCGTCAGGATGAGTTCATCGGGCAGACTGAGCTGCTGGGTCGTCAGACCCTCGGCCGTATCAGCCATCGGCCGGGTCCTCCTGCATCCGGGGCCATGACCGGGACCGGCCGCGGGCGCGCACGGCGGCCGGACACGGGTGCATGCCGTAGAGATTGAAAACTGCGGAATTTGCTTGTGCAGGCACGGCCGATACTACAGGGGATCAGGGGAAACAGCGCCGGGGTGGTCCGGAGGCCGGGGACGGAAACCGCGCCGCCCGGACCGTGCACCTCCAGTCATGAATGTCGGATTGTTGTGTTTCACTGCAACCGAGTCTGCGAGGATAAAGTCGGAGGGATGGTGTTGACTTCTTTATAGACAGCACCGCGGGGACCGGGTTCCTGGCGTCGCATCATACACCCCCGGGGAGAACCGTCAGCAGCCCGGACCCCGTGTCCGGCGACGGACGGGCGCATGGGGAGCCGCACACCAATTTCCTCCCGCCATGCCTGCACGAACACTTCCCGGACCTCCAGAACTCGTCGCGTCATGCATTGATTATAGCCTGAACTTGATTGCAGACAAATCAGAAGATTCCGACCATAAGTCGTTGAATTCCGGCCTTGCATCCGGAGTCCGCGAACAGCCGCACCGGCGGCTCCCTGCCGTGGGGACCCAGGAAATGCAATCGATCCGCGCCGGATTCATGGCACTTGCGGGCTGCGCCTGCAGCCCCGGCAGCCATGGCCGCGATGGGTGATGGACGCGAAAGCTGCCGGCTGGCATACTCGCTTCCCAAAGCATCCGGCACCCCACCTGAAGCCTGCCGAAAGACATCACGTCGACATGACTCTCGATTCCTACATCGCACGCATCATGGGCCAACGGTGGCTGACCATCTTGCTCTCCTTGCTCGTGATCGCGGTGTTCACCTCGGGCGCCCCGCGCCTCGTCGCCGTCGATGTCGACTTCCGCAACCACTTCAGCGAAGACGACCCGCATCTCACCAACCTCGATGAGTTCGAGGACATCTACGCCATCTCCGACACCGCGCTGATTGCCCTGGCACCGCGGGACGGCACCATCTTCACGCGGGAGACGCTCGTTGCCGTGGAGGAGCTGACCGAGCAGCTCTGGCGGACGCCCTACGTCACGCGCATCGATTCACTGGCAAACTATTCGCACAGCGAAGGCGTCGAGGATGACCTGATCGTCGAACCGCTGGTGGATGACGCCGGGTCCCTTGACGATGCCGACATCGAACGGATCGAGGAGATTGCGCTCGGTACCGAGGAGGTTGCCGGGCGCTTGGTTTCCCGGGACGGCCGCGTTGCCGGATTCCATGTCAGCTTCGCGCTGCCCGAGGAGAGGGAACTGCCCAAGGTCGCGGTCGTCGACTCCCTCCATGCCACCGCCGCGGCCGCCAGGGCGGCAAACCCCGACCTAGAATACCACCTGACCGGCGAACTGTTTCTCAACCGTTCCGTACGCGATGCGCTGGACGAGGACATGGGCGTCCTTGCGCCCATCGCGCTCGGAGTCATGCTGCTCGTCGCAGTCATCATGCT
The DNA here is from genome assembly GCA_022827325.1 of Gammaproteobacteria bacterium. Lineage (GTDB taxonomy): Bacteria > Pseudomonadota > Gammaproteobacteria > Arenicellales > Poriferihabitantaceae > VYFG01. The sequence continues at coordinate 11,444 of JAJDTE010000147.1, forward strand.
GCGGTCGGTATGGGGGATGATCGCCATCGTCGTGATGATTGTAACGGTCATCCTTTCCTCGCTGGGTTTCGCCGGGTGGGCCGGCATGCGAATGTACGGCGAGAGCGGTGCGGCACTGTTCGTCATGATGGCGATCACGGTCGCCCATTCCGTGCATATCATCGAGGCGGTGCTGGCGGGCCTGCGCCAGGGAATGGACCGGATAGAGGCAACGGTCCGTGCACTCAAAATCAACGCATGGCCGGTCTTTCTGACGTCCGCCACGACCGCGATCGGATTTCTCAGCCTGAACTTCTCCGAAATGCCCCCGTTCCAGGTCATGGGCAATATCGTGGCGTTCGGCGCGCTGATCGCCTTTGTCCTTTCGGTGACGCTGCTGCCCGCGATCCTGTCGTTCATGCCCATGCGCGTGCGGCCCGACGGCGAAGGGAAGAGCGACATGTTCGACCGTTTCTTCGACTGCTTCGGACGCTTTATCGTATCCAACCACGTGGTGGTGCTGGCCTCGTTCGGCGCGCTCGTGGTTGTCCTCATCGCCGGCATCCTGCGCATAGAGCTCGACGACAACCATCTTGAGCTGCTCAACGAGAGTTACGAGTTCCGCCAGGCGACGGACTTCGTGAGCGAGAATTTCACCGGCCTGGAACCGTTCGAGTATTCCCTCGGCTCCGGGCGGGAGGGCGGCATCACCGATGTCGAGTATCTCCGGCAGGTCGATGACTTTGCGCAGTGGTACAGGGAGCAACCGGAAGTTGCCCACGTCTTTAGCATCGTCAACATCATGAAGCGCCTGAACAAGAACCTGAACGGCGACGATCCGGACTTCTACCGGGTCCCGGACAGTTCCGATCTGGCCGCCCAGTATCTGCTGCTGTACGAATTTTCGCTGCCGGTGGGCCTGGACCTGAACAACCTCATCGACGTCGAGCGTTCGTCGACACGCATGACGGTGGTGCTGAAAGCCCTGTCGACCAACCAGAAGATCAACCTGGACAACCGCGCCCAGGCCTGGCTGAGCCGGAACGCCCCCGGCCTGGAGACCGGGGCCACGGGCGTCACCATCGTCGGGTCCTACTCGATCAAGCGGAACATCGAAAAAATGCTGATCGGCACCGTCATCGCGATGGCCATCGTGTCGTTGCTGCTGATCTTCATTTTCCGGAGCCTCAGGTTCGGCCTGATCAGCCTGATTCCGAACTTCGTGCCCGCCGCCATGGCCATGGGCCTTTGGGGATACGTGGTGGGCCAGATCGGGGTCACGGCCGCAGTCGTCACCGCCATTGCCTTCGGCATCATCGTGGACGATACGATCCACTTCATGACCAAGTACCTGAGGGCGCGGCAGAGCGGGCTGCCGCCGTCGGAATCCGTCCAGTCCGCCTTCAGCACGGTGGGCAAGGCCCTGCTGGCGACCACCGTCGTGTTCGCGCTCGGATTCCTGGTGTTCAGCGCGTCGGGCATGACCAACAACCAGGCCCTCGGCCTGCTGGCGGGCACCACGGTCATCTTCGCCCTGCTGGCGGATTTCTTCTTCCTGCCGCCATTGCTCATGATCCTGGACAGCCTGGGAGTCAGGCCCCGGGAGAACGGGAACGCGGCCGAGCCCGGCGACTGACCCGGGCGGTTACCGCATATCCGCCCGGCACCACCCCGGGTGCCCGGGCCCCACATTCCTCCATTGGATGGCCGGTTCGCGCGGCGCAGTCAAGATTCCAGCCGTCCCTGCGTTCAGTGCCGTGGGACCCCTGGATCCCGAATCTCATCGGGAAATCCCGTGGCGGTCACAGCCACGACGTATAGAGAGTCACCAGTAACGTGAGGACGGTCACCGCAGTGAAGAACGCGATACCGACCCTGATGAAGATATTGTCCATGAATCCTTGCCGCGAAATCTCTCAGCCGTCAATCGGCACTTGCCCTAAGGCGGTCCATTGTTCCCCGCAGGGTGCAAATTCGGGGTAAGGGCGCGGTAAATCTTCTGCAAAGAAGGAATCCGCCGCGCCCCCGGGGGGACAGGCCATCCCCGGGCCACCGGGGAATGGACGCCTTTCAGTGGCCGGTCACGTCCCTCGGGGATTCCTTGTCCTGGCTGTCCGGGTAGAACTGCCTGCAGTAACGCCGGTACTTGCTGATCTCTCCGTCGGAACCGCAGAGCCTCGGGCGGGGCCGGTAATGCTTCCGTTCCCAGATGACGACATCCTGCATCACGTCATGTCCCTGGGCCCTGATGATGATCTTGTTCATGATCCGGGTCCGCAGGCGGGAGGGAAGAAAGCGCATTCCGATGATCGGGCGCTTGGGATTGCGGAGTTGCCGCAACTGGCTGACCAGCGTCAATTCGACCAGTTCACCATCGACCGGCGTTGCCAGCACCCACAGCCGGGATTCCATGTTGATGGCGTGCTCCCGGACCTCGACATAGGAATACCCGAGCCCGTGTACATGGGTAACGGCGGAAACATCGTATTCGAAGCGCACGATCCCGGCGATTTTCTGGGAACGCCTGAAGACGAAGCTGCTCTTCAGCCAGGAACCGTCAACCGACACCGAACCGGTCTGGTCCACGCCGTCATAGCCGTGCACGTAGCGCAGGTGCCCCAGGTCCACGGAGTTCTCGGTGGTTTCCTGGGGATGTCCCGTGAACCGGGCACTCCAGAATTCCAGGTCGCTCCAGTCGTCACCGGTTGGCGGCGTATCGGGCAGGTTCCATTGGGGCGGGCGTCCGCCATGGCCCCACCAGGCGAAGACCAGGCCCAGGATTTCCCTGGTTTCGAACACCTCCAGTCTGGCGGACCCCGGCGCCGGCGCGAACGGGGTCGCCACGCACTGGCCGGTGACATCATACTCGTACCCGTGAAAGGGGCACACGAGGCAGCTGTTGCGCACCCGCCCGCCGGCCTCGGGGCCGAGATCGGAACCCAGGTGCGGACAGACCGACCGGGCCACGCAGACGTCGCCCTGCCCATTGCACCAGACAACGACCTGTTCGCCAAGCCAGGTTTTCTTGAACAGCACCTCTTTCTCGATCCGCTCGCGGCTGGCGATGAAATACCAGCCCTCCGGAAATGGGTAAAGCACGGCTGCTGCCCTGTGATCACCTGGCGCTGTATTCATCTGCAATGGTGCATTCCAGGTCTGATGACTGCGGTTTCTGCCACTGGATTATCGGCTTGATCGGGAAAGGATTCCGTCCCCGGCAACGGGCGGCGAAATACCGGGAAACATCCGGTACGCGTCCGCGAAGACATGACTCAGAAATTTTCCGATTGTAACCTGCCAATAATCATGGGTTTTCCGACACATCGTTGAATGCCCACGGTCAGCACCAGCGATCATGGGGCCTGGTGACGGGAGCCACGGAGATGCCGACGCCCTTGCCACAGCCGTTTTCCTCCAACAGGGCGCCGGGCGGCCCTAACGCAGCGCGTGACTGATGCCGACGCCCATGAACCGCTTCGTGCACGCCGGCCGGCAGGCTACCGGGGGCCGGTCACGGCACGATTTCCTGGCCGGCACGCGGAAGGCCGCGGGTCATTGCGGCGAACAGGAACCTAAGGCCCGAATTCGACCGCGACAGGGCGTTCGAGGCAACCACGACCGCCTTGACGCTTTTACGCGATATCTTGACCTCCTGGCCATTCCTGAAGGCCGGGTACCTGTGGATTCGCCGGAGAGTCAACACCGCCATCCCCAGCGACCAAAGGCAAAAGCGGCGTATGCCCGTCTCGTGGGGTGGAATCAACAGGACATACTTGAGCGCCCCCGTCAGGTGGTGGATTGAAATGGCCACCAGTTCACTCAGCCCCCGGACGAATCCCGGGTCCGCCTGACCCGGGGTCAGCGAGCGAAGCTCGATACCCGTGGAGGAAAAGACGTCCCGCGGCAGCCAGCATACCCCCCGGCCACGGTCGTCCCACATGTCCTTGAGTATGTTGGTCATCTGCAGCCCCTGGCCGAAGGAGGTGGACAGCGCGTACAGGTCATCGCGCCGGGCATCGATTTCCCCGGAATATTCGCAGAACAGATCCGTGAGCATTTCACCGACAACGCCGGCCACCACGTAGCAATACCGGTCGAACCGGCGGATGTCATGCAGTCCCTCCAGGCTGGCCTTGCGCTGGAATTGCGCCATGCCCTCGGTCATGATCTTGATGCAGCGCCGGATCGCCGCACGCTGCGCGGGACGTAGGCTGGAGGTCACCCGGATCACACTGGACGTGTTCGCGACGAGGTCACGCTCGTATTCGGTCGACCTCGGCGAAAGTGCCGCGCCGAGATTCCGTGAAAAATCCGACGGATCCTCACGGCCTTCGATGACATCAATGAAGTGTCCGTAAAACCGGTCCTTCTGCTCAGGCGACAGGGCCGGCTCATCCTCGATCGTGTCCGCGATCCTGCAAAGGAGGTAGGCATTGCCGACCGCAATGCGCAGTTCATGGGGAAGTTGCGGAATGGTAAAGGCGAACGACCGCGATACCTCCTCCAGGATCTTCTCCTGGTAGTCGAGATCAATCCCTAGCTCGTTGTCGGGGTCTACCGTTCGATACATGGAGGTATTGGCTGCGCTTGTTTCAGAGGGCCGGCGGCAACGGTAATTCGGACATTAGCATTACAGCACCATGTTTTCCATCCGGCCCCATGCGGACGAATCGGCATGGCCGCCCGCATTCAGGTGACCCGGGAGGACTCCTGCATCCGCAATATCCCGGTGCCGCCCGGGATACGGGGCCTGTGTCGATACCGGCATCGTTCCCGGACCGGCCTGCCGAAGGCTGCCGACAGCTATCGCGATCATGCCAGCCGTCGTGGTAGATTGTCCCAAGCCTGTGCGGTTGATCCGGTTCGGTCACCGGCCCGGTCGCACGGGCATCCGGGCAATTTACGCGCGCTTGTGTTTACGACCGCCTGAACCACAAACCATGAATAGAACCGGGCCATGATCATGAAGAAGTTTTGGTGCCTGTGCCTTGCCGTCGCCGCCTTGCTGGCCGGAGCCGCGGCTTTCGGACAAACCCCGGAAGAACGGGGCCTGGAAATCGCCATTGCCATGGATGAACGGGACAGCGGCTGGCGGTATTTCAGCGCCGACATGGAGATGATCCTGCGAAACCGGGCCGGCAAGGAGAGCCGCCGCAGGATCACCAACCGGCAGTTCGAGGTGGACGGCGACGGCGACAAGTCCCTGTCGCTGTTCCGGGAACCCAGGGACGTTGCCGGCACCGCCATGCTGACTTTCGCCCATGGCCTCGAACCCGATGACCAGTGGCTCTACCTGCCCGCCATCAAGCGGGTCAAGCGCATCTCCACCAGGAACAAGTCCGGCCCGTTCATGGGCAGCGAAATCGCCTACGAGGACATCGGTTCGCCGGAAGTGGAAAAATACTCGTACAGGTACCTCGGCGATGATCCCTGCGGGCAATACGAATGCTACAGGCTGGAGCGCTATCCACAGTACAAGGGCTCCGGCTATACCCGCCATATCAGCTGGGTGGACAAGGCCGAATACCGGCTGATCCGGATCGAGTTCTACGATCGCAAGGATGCATTGCTGAAGACCATGGATTTCATCGGTTACAACGAGTACCCCGGCGGTTACTGGCGCGCCGACCGGTTCGAAGTCACCAACCACCAGACCGGAAAATCCACTACCCTGCTCTGGCGGAACTACGACTTCGAAACCGAACTCCTCGAAAAGGATTTCAACCACACCGCACTGAAACGGCTGAGATAATGGTGCCGGACATTGCGCGCGGGATGACCATGGGCAAGAATTTCCGCGCGTTATTGGGTGCGGCAGCGCTTGCATTCCACGCTTTCTCGTTCGCCGGCGAGACTGCAGTCAGTGTGGCCATGGAACTGGAACTGCAGGGGTTCGTCTCGAATCCGGCCGGCTCCGGCCGGCACGATGACAACTTCGCCGTAAGTCTCGAACCGGATTTCCGGGGCAGTTTCGGTGACGGCAGTACGCTTTGGCGATTCGTTCCGTACGGCCGCTGGGACAGCCGTGACCCGGAGCGGCGCCATGGCGACATCCGGGAAATGTACCTCCTGCATGTCATGGACGACTGGGAGTTTCTCGCAGGCGTCAGCAAGGTATTCTGGGGCGTTGCGGAATCCCGCCACCTCGTCGACATCATCAACCAGACCGACCATCTCGAAGGCATCGACGGCGAGGACAAGCTGGGGCAACCGATGCTGAGCGTCGGTCGCTCCTTCGGGCAAAGCACCCTCACGTTCTACGTTCTGCCGGGGTTCCGCGAACGCGCGTTCCTGTCCGCCGGCAACCCGTTGTCGTTGCCGTTTGCCGTCAATGACGACCCGCTCTATGAATCCGGGAAGGGAAGGGACCACATGGATCTTGCAGTCCGCTTCAGCGGCTACAGGGATGTCCTTGATTATGGCGTATCCTGGTTCCGGGGCACCTCGAGGGAAGCCGGTTTCGTGCCGGGCATGGATGGGCGCCTGCGTCCCTTCTATCCGCAGATCGAGCAGTTCGGCCTGGACCTCCAGATCACCACCGAAAGCTGGCTGTGGAAGTTCGAGGCCATCCGGCGCACGTCCGGTCACCGGGCCGCGGGAGATGACTTCACCGCGGCAGTGGGCGGTTTCGAATACAGTTTCTACGGACTCAGGGACGGCCTGTTCGACCTCGGACTGCTGGCGGAACTGCATTACGACAGCCGCGACGATCCCGGCACGATACTGTTTCAGGATGATGTCTTCCTGGGTATGCGTTTCGGTTTCACAGACGTGGAGGGTACGGAAATACTGGCGGGAACCGTGATCGACCTGAAGGACGGCTCCCAAAGCCTTCGTGTCGAGGGCAGCAGACGCATGTTCAACAACGCCCGCCTGGGTCTGGAAGCACAGTCCTTCTTCAATGTCGATCCGGGGAACGCCAGCTACGGCCTGAGGAACAGCGACTATGCGCTGCTGTCGTTGAAGTGGTATTTCTAACAGCCGTTCCCGGGAACCAGTGACCCGTACCGATGCGGCAAGAAATGACCCAGTGATGCATGGCGCGCCCGAGAGGATTCGAACCTCTGACCTCTGCCTCCGGAGGGCAGCGCTCTATCCGGCTGAGCTACGGGCGCCCGGGTGAAATATTGCGGCGGTAGTTTACCCGACGGACCGCACGGGAGATACGGGAAATACGGCCGAATCATGCCCTGCATCGGAACCGGTCCCGGCGCCGGATGCCGGAGGCAGCCGGACTATCCGCCTCTCAGCGCCTTCGCCTCCCGGCGACGGGCGTGCAGTACCGGCTCGGTGTAGCCATTGGCCGCCTCCCGCCCGCCGAACACCAGGTCCAGGGCGGCGTGGTATGCGGGGCCGTCGAAGGACGGGGCCATGTCGATGTAGTCGGGATCGCCGCTGTTCTGGCGGTCCACCACAGCTGCCATTTTCTCGAAAACCGAGCGCACCTGTTCCGCAGTGCACAGGCCGTGATGCAGCCAGTTGGCGATATGCTGGCTCGAAATCCGCAGGGTGGCGCGATCCTCCATCAGCGCGACATCCGTGATGTCCGGGACCTTGGAACAGCCCACGCCCTGATCGATCCAGCGCACCACGTAGCCGAGTATGCTCTGGGCATTGTTCTCCAGCTCCTTCATGATCTCCCCGTCCGACAGCTTGCGGTCGCCCATCAGGGGTATGGCCAGGATCTCGTCGAGGTCCGCGCTCAGGGCGCTGTCCAGCTCCTTCTGCCGTGCATGCACGTTGACCTGGTGATAGTGGATGGCGTGCAGGGTGGCCGCCACCGGCGAGGGCACCCAAGCGGTATTGGCGCCGGCCCGGGGGTGGCCGACCTTCTGTTCCATCATGGCCGCCATGTTGTCCGGGGCAGCCCACATGCCCTTGCCGATCTGGGCATGGCCCGGCAGGCCGCAGGCAAGGCCCTTGTCCACGTTCCAGTCCTCGTATGTCAACAGCCAGGGCGTGGACTTCATGTCGTTCTTCGGCAATACCGGGCCCGCCTCCATGCAGGTATGGATTTCGTCGCCAGTGCGGTCAAGGAAGCCGGTGTTGATGAAGATCACGCGTTCCCTGGCCAGGCGGATGCATTCCTTCAGGTTCACGGTGGTCCGGCGCTCCTCGTCCATGATGCCGATCTTGAGCCTGTTGCGCTCGATTCCGAGGACGTCCTCCACCCGTTCGAACAGTTCCACCGCCGCGGCCACTTCCGCGGGACCATGCATCTTCGGCTTGACGATGTAGACACTGCCCCGGCGGCTGTTGCGGAAACTGCCGTTGCCCAGTAGGTCGTGCTTGGCCGAGGCCACGGTGACCATCGCGTCCAGGAAGGTTTCGGGAATCTCCTCGCCGTTGCAGGTGACCGCATCGGTATACATGTGGGTGCCGACGTTGCGCACGAACATCAGGCTTCGGCCGTGCAGCGTGAGACCGGAGCCGTCCGGTGCAGTGTATTCGCGGTCATCCTCCAGGACCCGGTCGATGACCTGGTCCCCCTTCTTCACCCTGGCGGTGAGGCTGCCCTTCATCAGGCCGTTCCAGTTGCGGTAGACGCGCACCTTGTCGGCGGCGTCCACCGCGGCCACGGAATCCTCGCAATCCATGATGGTGGTGATGGCCGCCTCGAGCTGGATGTCATAGATGCCGGCCAGGTCGCCGCGTCCGATGTAGTAGCCTTCGCCGATGAGAATCTCGATATGGAGGTTGTTGTGACGCAGCAGGACCGCTTCCGGCGCATCCGGATCACCCCGGTAGCCGGCAAAGCACTCGCGGGCCCCCAGCCCGGTTTCGGTGCCGTCACCCATGATCGCAACCAGCCTGCCCGCACGCACCCTGTACTTGGTGACATAGCTGTGGCTCCCCACGGCCAGGGGCACCGCGGTATCGAGAAACTGCCGCGAGTATTCGATGACCCTGGCGCCCCGCACGGGATTGTATCTCGGCGTCCGCTTGCAGCCGTCAACCTCCAGGATCACGTCGGTGCCGTACAGTGCGTCGTAGAGACTGTTCCAGCGCGCGTTGGCCGCGTTGAGCGCATAGCGGGCATTGTCCACGGGCACCACCAGCTGGGGGCCCGCGATGATGGTGATTTCCTCGTCCACATTGCGGGTGCCGACCAGGAAATCGCCGCCTTCCTCTTCCAGGTAGCCGATCTCCGCCAGATGCTGCCTGTAGGCCGCGAAGTTTCCATCACCCGGGTGGTCCCGGTGCCATTCGTCCATGGACTCCTGGATCGCATCCCGCCTTGCCAGCAGTTCGCGGTTTTTCGGCCCGAGGTCCGTCACGATACGCTCCAGCCCGGACCAGAATTGATCCGCCTCCACGCCGGTCCCGGGCAGGATTTCATTGACCACGAGGTCATGCAGGCTCCTGTCAATGCCGAGCGCATTGATGTCGATTCGGTCGGTCATGGGGTTTTCAGCGACGGGTAAATTTTCGAAGGAGGCGGATTATAAGACATCAGTATATCTTATGATTTGTATCAGTGGATTGCATGCCATCAAGTAGTTCCGGTTCGGATCATCGGCCGAAGGGCACGATCCCCGCCGACCGGCAGGCATTGTGCGCGTCAGGCCGCCGATCCCCATTATGGACCGGGGCAGCCGCCCTCAAGGATCCATCCATTTTACCGGTTTGGTGTATAGTACTTTTGTCGGGGGAGGATTCCCGGCCCGGCGCCTGTCTTGCCGGCCCGTGACCGGTGATCCGGACACTTCCCCCTGCACTGTTACCCAATGATCCATCAGGAGGAATGATCCATGTGTGATATCAACGGCTGCGGCAGTCACCGGAATATGCCGCCCATCAAGGTCTCGGACACCGACCGTCGCCTTTTCCTCAAGGGGCTCGCTTCCCTGCCCCTGGCCACCGTCCTGGCCTATCCCGAACTGAGCCGCGCGGCTGCAGACGGTACCGACACCGTCACCATCACGACCGGGGGCGGACGCGAGGTCTCCGCCGCCATCGCCATGCCGGATGCAGACAAGGCCCCCGCCGTCCTGCTCATTCATGAGTGGTGGGGGCTCAACGACCAGATCAGGTCCGTGGCGGCGGAACTGGCCAACCTGGGCTACATCGCCCTGGCCGTGGACCTCTACGGCGGCAACGTGGCAGACACCCCGGACGGCGCCCGGGCGCTGATGCAGGGCGTCGATGGCGCCGCGGCCACCGACACCCTCGTCAGCTGGGTGGAATACCTGAAAAACCATGACGCCGGCAACGGCAAGGTGGGCACCATGGGCTGGTGCTTCGGCGGCGGCTGGTCGCTCAACGCCTCCCTGGCGGTACCGGTAGACGCCACCGTGATCTACTACGGCAACGTCAAGAAGAATGCTTCGGACCTCGCCTCCCTGCAAAGCCCCGTGCTCGGGCATTTCGCCACCGAGGACGGCTGGATCAACAAGGACATGGTCGGCGGCTTCGAGTCGGCGATGCAGGCCGCGGGCAAATCCGGCCTGACGGTGCACTGGTACGAGGCGGACCATGCTTTCGCCAACCCCACCAGTGCCCGCTATGACGCCGATGACGCGGCGCTTTCCTGGGAACGCACCACGGCATTTTTCAGGCAGCACCTGGGCTGAGGATGGAACCACCCCGCTCAGGGCGCAGCGCCGGGGCACGCCCGCGCGGGTGCCCCGGCACGGGGCGCCCGCATGATCCGGCGGGCGCCACGTCACCCGGTTCCGCCGGATCGAGTCCAGGCAACCGGAACCCGTGCCGTACCTACCAGGTGGTAAAGGAATGCACCTGGAACAGCGCGACATAGCGCCCGGAACCGTACATCGACACCACGGCCAGCCCCTGGTGCCCGTCCCAGTGCATGCGGAACGGGTTGCGCACCGTCGGCACTGCGGGCAGCAGCCCGATATGGCGCAGCGCCGCGGGTTCGAAGGGAATCTCCACCTCCGGCGCGAACTGGATCCAGTCCGCCCGGCCGTCCATGAAGACCACTTCGATCCCGCCGGCATACTGGCAGGCGTTCCCCTGGTAGGATTCGGCACAGTGAACCGGCTCGCCAAGCTGCCGGGCGACGTCGGTCTTCGCGCTGCCGCTGATGGACAGCACATCAATGATCGGGGAATCCGTATTGCCGGAAGGCGCCCAGAGCAGGACGAGGCAGAACAACAGAGACTTCCCGGAAAACGCGGCGGGCATGCCGGTTACCCTGCCGGCCAGGTCAAGGCTGCAGCCGGTCCACCGGCGCCCGGGGCGAAGCGCTGCACATTGGCCGGAACACCTTCCCTGGGTCGCTTTCGGTCGTCACGCCGCATGGATTCGTGGATGGGATCTTCCAGGCAATCATACCCCAGATGCCCGCTTTCCAAGGGAACCCCGGGAAGCCGGCTCCGCACCGTGCCGCGGCTGCTCACGGAAGCATCCCATCGAAGGAATCAGGCATGCACGCAGCGCTGCTGCGCTCCGGCCATGCATGTCCCCAGCGGACTCCCGTAAATACGGGCATTGAAACCCCCTGAACGCGCCCCCATAGCACGGGCGATGAGCGAAGAGCCTTATATCGATTCCGGAGCCGCCACATTCGCGCAGGACGCCATCGAGGCGTCCCGGGAGCGGCTTGTCCTGGTGGACTTCTGGGCGTCGTGGTGCGGCCCCTGTCGGTCCCTGGCACCGGTGCTGGAAAAGCTGGCGGGGGAATACCGCGACAGCCTGAAGCTGGTCAAGGTGGACACGGACCGTGAGCAGGAGCTCGCGATGCAGTTCGGTATCCGCAGCCTGCCGACGGTGCTGTTCTTCAAGGATGGAAGGGTGGTGGACCAGTTCATGGGCGTGCTGCCGGTATCCGACATCCGGGAGAAGATCGACCGGTATGCGTCCAGTTCCCATGACCTGGTCCTGGCCGAAGCCCGCGATCTCTACCACAACGGCAACACCGGGACGGCCAAGGAGCTTCTCGGCAAGCTGATGGAGGCCATGCCGGGCAACGATGCCCCCGTTTTGCAGTACATGGCCTGGCTGTCCGAGGAAGGTGACATGGAGGGGGCTGCCGCCATGGCCGAATCCGTTTCCCGCGAGGGCAGGGAAAGCCCGGAGTACAGGGCATACCAGGCAACCCTGGAATTCCTGCCGACCGGCGCCGATGCCGCCGGCCGGGACGAGCTGGCGGCGGCGCTCGAGGAAGAGCCCGGGAATCTGGACGTGCGCTACCGCCTGGCCAGGCTGCTGGTCTCGAAGCGGGAATACGCGCCGGCGATGGACCACCTGCTGGAGATCATCCGGCGCGACCGGTCCTTCGAGAATGACGGCGCCCGCAAGACCATGCTCAAGATTTTCGAGTTGCTCGGCGGCAAGGGGGAACTGGTATCGGAATACCGGACCCGGCTTTCCCGGACACTGTTCTGACCATCAGCGGGGCAGGCGTCCCCGCTCCCGGGCCGCCCCGCGGCATTCCGGGACGGGTTCACCGGGGCGGGCGGTGCATGCCGGGCGATCGGGCAGTGTATGCTTGCAGGTCGTCAGAAAACCGTTTCAGAGTGATTCCCTCGTACATCCCATGCTAAGCGCCCTATCTCCCCCGGACATCGCCGCGGTCGGACTGTTCATTGCCGTCTGGACCCTGCTGGAAATCCTGCTGGAGTACACCGCCCTGAAGAAGCGCACATTGAGCGGCCTGATGGCGGAACAGCGGCGGAACTGGATCCGCGTGCTCGCCGGGCGGGAGTTGAGGATGGTGGACACCCAGATCGTCAGCGGACTGCAGCAGGGGTGCGCGTTTTTCACCTCCACGTCCATCATCGCCATCGGCGGCTGCTTCGCGCTTCTCGGCTCGGCGGATACGGCGCTGCAGATCTACCGCGACCTGCCGCTCCCCACGGAGATCAGCCGGGCGGCATGGGAAGTCAAGGTGCTGTGCCTCACCCTGATCCTGGCGTACACGTTCTTCAAGTTCGGCTGGGCCTTCCGGTTGTTCAACTATTGTGGAATCCTGATCGGCGCGGTGCCCGAGTACAACGACCCCGACCATGAACGCCGTCAGGCCGCCGTCGGGAAACTGGCCGACATGAACGTCATCGCGGGAAGGCATTTCAATGCCGGCATGCGCGCCATGTTTTTCGCCCTCGGCTACCTGGGCTGGTTTGTCGGGCCTTACGTGTTCATGCTGACGACGGTATTCGTCGTCCTGGTGCTCATCCGGCGGCAGTTCTTTTCCCACGCACGGCGGGTGCTCATCGAAGAGTCCCGGAAAGAAAGTCCGGGTTCCGCCGGACACGGCGCCGGGTAGCGGAGATATGCGGATACAGGAATACTCCCGGTCCCGTCTTACGGGACCGGGAGTATCCGACTGACCAGAACAGGTGAATCGGCGGATTCGATCCGGATCCGTCTCAAGAAAAACCCCGCCTTCGCGGGGGACGCCTGTTCCCCGATACGGGATCGGGGGGTGGAAAGGATGGACCTTGCCTGATGTGGTGGTGCCTAGGTAACGACGTTTGTTGCCTGGGGTCCCTTGGGACCTTCCTCAACATCGAAAGTGACCTTCTGCCCTTCCTTGAGGGTCTTGAAGCCGGTGCCCTGGATCGAGCGGAAGTGAACGAAGACGTCCTTACCGCCGCCATCCTGGGAAATGAATCCGTAACCCTTGGATTCGTTGAACCATTTGACAGTGCCTGTAGCCATAGAAAGTTAACCTGTAAAGAAGAAACAAAACGCCGCAGCTGATGAAAGAGGAAGCTTTAGGGGTAACGCGGAGGGAACGGCTGAAGATGCCTGGATCATTGACTGTGGCGAAGGGGAGTATAAGTCAGATTTGTTACAAAAAATTAATTTTTTCGCAGTTTTTTTTCCGCCGGTACGCTTTGACTTGGCCCGAGGCCCGGTGACAGAATGCGCCAGGAGACCCGCCGGCATGCCGGAAAGTTCCCCCGATCAAGACCACCCCCATGTCTGAAACTGCCGAATACACGTTCGAGGACGACCCGGAACTGGCTTCCACCCTGCCCGGTTTCACGTACTGGGACCGGGACTGGTTCGAGCGGGAAAAGCGGCGGATCTTCCGCCGGAACTGGCGCTGCGTCGGCCACGTGTCGGACATCCCTGATGCCGGAGACTACCTGGCCCACCGGCTCGTGGACCAGCCCGTCGTGGTGCTGCGGGCGCCGGGCGGGGACGTCCGGGCATTCCACAACGTCTGCAAGCACCGTGCCCACGTCCTCCTCGGGGAGGAACGGGGGCACCTGGGCGCCCCCCTCATCACCTGCCCCTACCATGCCTGGGCCTACGACATGGACGGCCAGCTGCGCGCGGCGCCCCACTGCGAGCACATCCGGGGATTCTCCAGGTCCGAGATCAGGCTCGACCCGGTGCAGGTGGAGTTGATCGCCGGATTCATCTACATCAATCTCAACCCCGACGCCCCGCCCCTGCTACCGGAGGTGGCCCCCGCCATGGACCGCTTCCAGGAACTGTGCGGCGACCTGGCCGGACTTCGCCGGGCCGCGTCGGTCACCTTCGATGTGGCCGCCAACTGGAAGAACGTCGGCGACAACCTGCTCGAATGCTACCACTGCCACCCTGCCCACAAGGCATTCGTGGACCTCGTGGACATGGACACCTACCGTGTGGAGACGGAGCCCCTGTGGTCCTGGCAGGGCGGCGTCTGCCGGCCCCGGAACCTGGCGTACCGGATTCCCGACGGCCTGGACGATGCGGAGCGCGAGTTCGTGACCCTGTATATCTGGCCCGACATGGCGTTCACGCGGTTCGCCGGGAGCGGCGCGGTGGCGACGTTCGTCTTCGAGGCCCTCGGGCCCGAGGAAACCCGCCAGGTATTCACCGTGTACACGCCAACCGGCGAGCTGGATCCCGTCTCCTCGGACATCTACCGCTACTTCTGTGACGTGCTGGGCCCGGAGGACGTCGGCCTGGTCGAATCCGTCCAGCAGGGCCTGCATTCCGTTTCCTATGACCGCGGGCGATTCTTCGTCGATCAGGACCGCAGCTGGTTTTCAGAACACGCGGTGCATCACTTCCATGCCCTGGTTGACAGGCACATGCGCCGCCCCTCCGGGAACCCCTGAAAAGCGCGTTCGTCCGTCCACCCGGCCATCGCGCCGGGTTCCCCATAAAGGCGCCTGTGGCCTGAACTGGTAAATTCGTTGCAGAAGGCGGCCATGGGGCTGTATCCCCGCCCTGTAGGGAAGTAGAATACGCCGTTTGCCGACACGGCGGCCGGGCGGAGATGCCCGGAACACAGTTTTACTCAAGCATTACATCCAACCGATCATGAACATTCTCGCTCGAACCGGACTGGTCCCGGTGTTGCTGGCTTTTCTGGTCCAGCCGGCGCTGTCGGAAGGCGACGCGGATGCCGGGCGCCTGAAGGCCGAAACCTGCCTTGGCTGCCATGCCTCTCCCACCATGCAGCATATCTACCCGACGTACCGGATTCCCAAGGTGGGCGGCCAGCACGCCGCCTACGTCGTGTCCGCGCTCAAGGCCTATCGGGACGGGACCCGTCCCCATTCCACCATGCATGCCAATGCCTGGAGCCTGTCGGACCAGGACATCGAGGACATCGCCGCGTTCTTCGCCGCATCGAAATAGGAGACCAGCCATGACCGACCTGATGAAGACCATCGCCACGCTGTTCGCCGTCTCCACCCTTGCCCTGGCGTTTTCCGGCCAGGCCCTGGCCGGCGACCCCGCGGCCGGCAAGGCGAAGGCCGACACCCTGTGCATCGCCTGCCACGGACCGGACGGCAACAGCCCGCTGCCGGAGAACCCGCGGCTGGCGGGACAGTACGCCGATTACCTGGAACTGGTGATGCATGAATACCGTTCCGGGGTGCGCCCGAATCCGATCATGCTGGGGATGACCGCCGCGCTGACCGACGAGGACATCGCCAACCTGGCCGCCTGGTACGCCTCCCAGACCGGGCTCACGGTCCTGTCCAAGGATCCGATCGACTGAAACGGGGCGGTCGCGCTCCGGGCGGTGAACCTGTCCCGTGATCCGCGGGACGGGTAGTTGCCGGGACCGCCCGCACGGAACACCCGAATCGCCCGGGTCGCGGGCCGTCACCGGGACCGGCGGGCCTGTCCGGCAGGCCGGCCGCCGGCCCGGTCCGGATGCCCCGGCAGGCGGTGCGCCTACGACCATAGTTGCACCCTTTTTTCCTTCCCGCCCTTTGTTCACCTATTCCTTTTGGTATAATTGTGTTTTCGTCAGGGCGGCGAACATCCTGGCAATGTCATGCTGCCCCGGGCACCAGATTCCAACCCGGACAGACACAGGAGTCCACCTTGCTAGCCAATTACCTGCCGATCCTTCTTTTTATCGCAGTGGGGCTGGTGGTAGGCGTCGCGGCGGTCAGCATGGGCCGCATCCTGGGATCCGGAAAGCACGAGGATGCCAAGATGGCCCCCTACGAGTGCGGGTTCGAGGCGTTCGAGGACTCCCGCATGAAGTTCGACGTTCGCTACTACCTGGTGGCGATCCTGTTCATCATATTCGACCTGGAAATCGCTTTTCTCTTCCCCTGGGCCATCGTGCTCGATGAAATCGGAATATTCGGTTTCTGGGCCATGATGCTGTTCCTGACCGTTCTCGTGGTGGGCTTTGTCTACGAGTGGATGAAGGGAGCGCTCGAATGGGAATGACCCGCCGGAAGTTCCCACCGCGGCGATCAGCCCGGAACGCCGCCGGCGAAGGCAGCGGTCCCGGGGATTCCGGCACGACTGGACACTGAAACATGGCGCAAGAAGGCAACCTGGAACACGGTTTCGCCACGGCGAAACTGGACGAACTGGTCAACTGGGCCCGCACCGGCTCCCTGTGGCCCATGACATTCGGTCTTGCCTGCTGCGCGGTGGAAATGATGCAG
Source organism: Gammaproteobacteria bacterium (assembly GCA_022827325.1). Classification (GTDB taxonomy): domain Bacteria; phylum Pseudomonadota; class Gammaproteobacteria; order Arenicellales; family Poriferihabitantaceae; genus VYFG01. The sequence continues at coordinate 28,255 of JAJDTE010000147.1, forward strand.
GCCGGTGCCGCGCGCTACGACCTCGACCGCTTCGGCATGCTGTTCCGGCCGAGCCCGCGCCAGTCGGACGTCATGATCGTGGCCGGCACCCTGACCAACAAGATGGCGCCCGCCCTGCGCAGGGTATATGACCAGATGCCGGAACCCAAGTGGGTGATTTCCATGGGTTCCTGCGCCAACGGCGGCGGCTACTACCATTACTCCTACTCGGTGGTGCGCGGCTGTGACCGCATCGTGCCGGTGGATGTGTACGTCCCGGGATGTCCTCCCACGGCCGAGGCGCTGATCTACGGCATCCTGCAACTGCAGAAGAAGATCCGGGCAACGGGACCCGTATCGCGCCGCCGGGAACTGCTTGAAGCCAAGCGTCACCTGGAGGGCCGGCCTGCCTGAGACCATGGAGAACGGCTCCCCTGAACAGCTGTCCGGCTCCGTAACCACCCTGCTCGGCGATGCCGTCCTTTCCGGCAGCGATGCCGGGGGCCAGTTGACGCTGGACATCGATCGAAGCCGGATCGTGGAGGCCTGCCGCCTGCTCAGGGACGAGGCGGGGTTCGAGCAGCTGACGGACCTGTGCGGAATGGACTACGACGGCTACGGCCTGGAAGGCGGAACCCCCTGGGAGGGGGAACGCTTCGCCGTGGTCTACCACCTGCTTTCCTATGCCCGCAACGAACGGATCAGGCTCAGGGTGCAGTGCCCCGAGGATGACCTGAACGTCGCTTCGGTCATCGGCGTCTGGCCCGGCGCCGACTGGTTCGAACGCGAGGCCTTCGACCTGTTCGGCATCATATTCCACGGCCATCCCGACCTCAGGCGCATCCTCACCGACTATGGTTTCATCGGCCACCCATTCCGCAAGGATTTTCCCCTGTCGGGCCAGGTGGAGATGCGTTACGACGAGGAACAGGAGCGCGTGATCTACCAGCCCGTCACCATCGAGCCGCGCATCCTGGTGCCGCGGTCCATCCGCAAGGACGTGTTCGGCCCGGCCGCGGAGGAGAACGCCTGATGGCCGAGATACGGAACTACACCATGAACTTCGGGCCCCAGCACCCCGCGGCCCACGGCGTGCTGCGCATCATCATGGAAATGGACGGGGAGGTCATCGAGCGCTGCGACCCGCACATCGGCCTGCTGCACCGGGGCACGGAGAAACTCGCCGAATCCAAGCCGTACAACCAGAGCATCGGATACATGGACCGTCTCGACTACGTGTCCATGATGTGCAACGAGCACGCCTACGTGATGGCGATCGAACAGCTCCTCGGCGTCGCGCCGCCCATTCGCGCCCAGTACATCCGGGTCATGTTCGACGAGATCACCCGGATCCTGAACCACTGCATGTGGCTCGGCGCCCACGCCCTGGACATCGGCGCCATGACCGTGTTCCTGTACGCATTCAGGGAGCGCGAGGATCTCATGGACTGTTACGAGGCGGTCAGCGGCGCGCGCATGCACGCCACCTACTACCGCCCCGGCGGCGTGTACCGGGACCTGCCCGACCGGATGCCGCAGTACGCAAGGAGCGAGCGTTTCAACGACGCGCGGATGAAGCAGCGCAACGCCGACCGTGAAGGTTCCCTGCTGGACTTCATCGAAGCCTTCACCGAACGCTTCCCCGGTTACGTGGACGAATACGAAACTCTGCTGTCCGACAACCGGATCTGGAAGCAGCGCACGGTGGATATCGGCGTCGTGAGCCCCGAGCGGGCCAAGGCCCTGGGGTTCACCGGGCCCATGCTGCGCGGCTCCGGAGTGGAATGGGATCTGCGCAAGACCCGCCCCTACGAGGCTTACGACCGCATAGACTTCGACATCCCCGTGGGCACCAACGGGGACAGCTACGACCGGTACCTGGTACGGGTGGAGGAGATGCGGCAGGCCAACCGGATCATCCGGCAGTGCATCGACTGGCTCCGCGAGAACCCCGGCCCGGTCATGATCGACGACCACAAGCTGGCGCCGCCTTCCCGGGAGCAGATGAAGGGGGACATGGAATCCCTGATCCACCATTTCAAGCTTTTCACCGAAGGCTACTGCGTGCCGGAGGGTGAAACCTATGCCGCCATCGAGCATCCCAAGGGGGAGTTCGGGATCTACCTGGTGTCCGACGGCGCCAACAAGCCGTTCCGGGTCAAGATCCGCGCGCCGGGATTCGCCCATCTTGCCGCCCTGGATGAAATGTCCCGCGGCCACATGCTCGCGGACATGGTGGCCATCATCGGCACCCAGGACATCGTGTTCGGGGAGATCGACCGCTGATGAACGACACCGCCATGGAGAACGCCCCGGAAACGCCCGTCCTCAGCCAGGCCGCCCTGGACGAAATCGAGCAGGAATGCGCCAAGTACCCCCCGGACCGGCGCCAGTCCGCCCTGCTGGCGGCCCTGCGCATCGCCCAGGACGAGCACGGCTGGCTGTCGGACGGGATGATCGAGCACGTCGCCGGCGTGATCGGCGTCCCGCCGGTACGGGCCTACGAGGTTGCCACGTTCTATTCCATGTACCACCTGAAGCCGGTGGGAAGGAACGTGATCCGCCTGTGCACCAACATTTCCTGCATGCTCAGGGGCTGCGACGAGATCCAGCGGCACATCGAGCAGAAGCTGGGGATCCGGATGGGGCAGACCACCGGGGATGAGCGCTTCACCCTGCAGGAGGTGGAATGCCTGTGCGCCTGCGCAGGCGCGCCGATGATGCAGGTCAACAAGGAATACCACGAGAACCTGACCCCGGAACGGATCGACGAGATCCTGGAGAGGTACTGAGCGTGTCCATGTTCGAGTACAACACCATGAAAATCCGGGGAGGCGTGTGCTATCCCCCGGAGAATGTGGCCACCCCCTGGACCCTGGAGGCCTACCGGAGCTGGGGCGGCTACAGCGCGCTCGAGCGGGTGCTCGGGGAGCGGACCGATCCCGCGGCGATCATCGACTGCCTGAAGACCTCCAACCTCCGGGGGCGCGGCGGCGCCGGCTTCCCCCCGGGGATCAAGTGGAGCTTCATGCCCCGCAATTCCCCGGGCCAGAAATACATCCTGTGCAATTCCGACGAGGGCGAGCCCGGAACCTGCAAGGACCGGGACATCCTGCGCTACAACCCCCATGCCCTGATCGAGGGCATGGCCATCGCCGGCTATGTCATGGGCGCCAGCGTGGGCTACAACTTCATCCGGGGGGAATTCTGGGAACCCTATCTGCAGGTCGAGGCCGCGATCCGGGAAGCCCGCGAGGCCGGCTTGCTGGGGGACGACATTCTCGGCAGCGGCTTCGCTTTCGACATGCACAACCACCTCGGCGCCGGCGCCTATATCTGCGGCGAGGAAACCGCCCTCATGGAGGCCCTGGAAGGGAAGAAGGGCCAGCCCCGGTACAAGCCCCCGTTCCCCGCGGCCTTCGGCCTGTACGGCCGGCCGTCCACGATCAACAATACCGAGTCCCTTGCCTCGGTGCCCGCCATCCTGCGCGCCAACGGAAACTGGATGGACGGGGAATGGTTCAGCGAGATCGGCGTGGCGAACTCGGGCGGCACCAAGATCTTCTCGGTCACCGGCCACGTGGAGGAACCGGGCAATTTCGAGATCCCGATGGGAACCCCCTTCAGGGACCTCCTGGCGATGGCGGGCGGCGTATGGAAGAACCGCCGGCTGAAGGCCGTGATTCCCGGGGGCTCCTCGGTGCCGGTGCTCCCGGCCGAAATCATCATGGAATGCACCATGGACTACGACGCGCTCAGGGATGCCGGCTCCGCGGTCGGAGCGGGTTCCGTCATCATCATGGACGAAACCACGGACATGGTGCAGGTGCTGGAGAGGCTCGCGTATTTCTACCACGAGGAATCCTGCGGGCAGTGCACGCCCTGCCGCGAGGGGACCGGCTGGCTGTACCGCATCCTCCACCGGATCAACCGCGGCCGCGGCACCATGGAGGATCTCGACACCCTGCTGGACGTGGCCAACCGCATCGAGGGACGGACCATCTGCGCCCTGGGCGATGCCGCCGCCTGGCCGGTGCAGAGCTTTCTCAAGCACTACCGCCACGAGTTCGAGGCCAAGATCCGCGCCGCCGGCTCGCGGGCAGCCTGATGGGACCACCGACGACCACACCAATACGACACTTCCCTGTCACACCCCATGGCAACTATTGAAGTAGACGGCAGAACCCTCGAGGTGGAGGACGGCAAGATGCTGATCGAGGCCACCGATGCCGCCGGCATCTACATCCCCCGCTTCTGCTACCATGAAAAGCTGTCCATCGCCGCCAACTGCCGGATGTGCCTGGTGGAGGTGGAAAAGGCGCCCAAGCCATTGCCCGCCTGCGCCACGCCGGTCATGGACGGAATGAAGGTGCACACCCGCAGCGAGGTGGCGCGGGAGGCCCAGAAGGGCACCATGGAATTCCTCCTCATCAACCACCCCCTGGACTGCCCGGTTTGCGACCAGGGCGGGGAATGCCCGCTGCAGGACCAGGCCATGGGCTACGGCAAGGACGATTCTCGCTACCAGGAAACCAAGCGCGTGGTGCCGAACCCGGACATCGGTCCCCTCATTTCCACCGAAATGACCCGCTGCATCCACTGCACCCGCTGCGTGCGGTTCGGCGAGGAAGTGGCGGGGGTGATGGAAATGGGCGCCCCGGGGCGCGGGGAATTCACCCGAATCGGCACCTTCCTCGGCCGCTCCGTCGACTCCGAGGTCTCGGGCAACATCATCGATCTTTGTCCGGTCGGCGCGCTGACCTCGAAGCCCTACCGCTTCAACGCGCGCTCCTGGGAACTGCTGGACCATCCGGGGATCAGCCCCCACGACTGCGTCGGCACCAATACCCTGGTGCAGACCCTGCGCGGTGTCGTGGAACGCGTCCTGCCGCTGGACAACGAGGCGGTCAACGAATGCTGGCTCGCCGACCGGGACCGCTACAGCTACGAGGCGGTGAACTGCGACGAGCGCCTGCTCCGTCCCATGATCCGGGACGGCGGCGGCTGGAAGGAAGTGCCCTGGCAGACCGCACTGGAGCATGCGGCGGCGGGACTGAACAGCGTGATCGAATCCGGCAGCCCGGGCGACCTCGGCGCACTCGCCTCCCCGTCCGCCACCCTGGAAGAGGCGTACCTGCTGCAGAAACTGCTGCGGCAACTCGGCAGCGACAACGTGGATCACCGCCTGCAGCAGCAGGATTTCAGCGACGACGACATCCTGCCGGCCTTCCCGGCCCTGGAGCTGCCCATCGCCGGACTGGACACGGTCCAGGCGGCATTGCTGGTGGGCTCGAACCTGCGCAAGGAGCAGCCCCTCCTGTCGGTGCGCCTGAGACGGGCGGTGACCGGTCACAGCGCCCGGGTCGGCGCGGTGAACGTCATCGACTACCCCCAGAACTACGACCTGGCGGACAGCCTCACGGTGGCCCCGTCCGGGTTCGCGGGCGCGCTTTGCGGCGTTGCCCGCGCGGTGGCCGAGCAAAAGGGCGTCGCCCTGCCCGAAGAAATCAGCGCGATGGCGGACGCCAGCGTGATGAACGATACCGCCAGGGCCCTCTGCGAGGCCGGCGACGCCGGCGTGGTCGTCCTCGGCGCCAATGCGCTCCAGCATGCGGATGCCGCCGGACTGCGGGCGATCGCCCAGTGGATCGCCGACACCGCCGGCGCCAGGATGGGCATCCTGGCGCCCGCCAACAGCGCCGCTGCCTGGATCGGCGGCTGCATCCCGCACCGGGGCGCCAACGGCGTACCGCTGGAGACCCCGGGCAAAAACGCCGCCGAAATGCTGCAGCCGGGCTGCCGCGGATTCATCCTGCTCGGCACGGAGCCCGAGCTCGACGCCCTGGACGGCGCCGCCGCCCGCCGCGCCATGGACAACGCCGAATTCGTGGTGCAGATCAGCGCCTTTCGGAGCGATGCCGCGCTCGAATATGCCGATGTACTCCTGCCCATGGCCGCGTTCACCGAGTCCGCCGGGACCTTCGTCAACTGCGAAGGCCGCGTGCAGCGGGCCAGCGTGGCCGCAAAGCCCATGGGCGAATCCCGTCCGGCCTGGAAAATCCTGCGGGTCCTCGGCAATTTCCTCAAGGCGGAAGGCTTCGACCAGATTTCCATCGAGGACGTCCAGGCCGAGGTGCTCCCGGGGGATCTCACGCCTTCGGCGCGCTGCCTTGATACCCGCTTCACGCGGCCGGACCGGGCAGTCGCCCCCGGGCTCGAGCGCATTGCCGACATGCCGATGTACCGCGCAGAGCCCACGCTCAGGCGGGCCGCCGCACTGCAGCGGACCGTGGACAACCCGCCCCCCGCCGCGCGCCTGCATCCGGCCACGCTGTCCGACCTTTCCCTGGCGGACGGCCAGGGCGCGATCGTGCGGAGCGCCGACGGCGTGGTGCCGTTGCCGGCCGTGGCCGATGACCGCATCGCCAGGGGCTGCCTCTATATCCCCGCGGGTTTCCCGGATACGGGGGAGATCGGGCTGAGCGGCGAGTTCCGCATCGAATCCGGGGACCGGGAATGATCCGGGACCTCGTGTTCTACCTGACCGGGTTGCTGCCCGAGCCCCTCCAGATCTTCGTCTGGGTCATGTTCAAGATCGTGGCCATCCTGGTGCCGCTGATGCTGTGCGTGGCCTATTTCACCTTCGCCGAGCGCAAGCTGATCGGCTACATGCAGCTTCGGGTGGGGCCCAACCGGGTCGGACCCAGGGGCTGGCTGCAGCCCGTCGCGGACGCCTTCAAGCTCCTGATGAAGGAAGTCATCGTCCCGAGCCGCGCCAACCGGCACCTCTTCCTGTTCGCCCCGGCGCTCTCACTGGGGCCGGCGCTGGCGGCCTGGGCGGTGATGCCGTTCACCGACCACCTGGTGCTGGCCGATATCGACGCCAGCCTGCTCTACGTGCTGGCGCTGACCTCCATGGGCGTCTACGGCGTGATCGTCGCCGGCTGGGCGTCCAATTCGAAATACGCCTTCCTCGGCGCCATGCGGTCCGCCGCCCAGATCGTCGCCTACGAGATTGCCATGGGCTTCGCCCTGGTGGGCGTGCTGATGGTGGCCGGCAGCCTGAATCTCCGGGAAATCGTTCTCGGCCAGGAGGGCAGTTTCCTCAGCTGGTACTGGCTGCCGCTGTTCCCGCTGTTCATCGTGTATTTCATTTCCGGGGTCGCGGAAACCAACCGGGCGCCGTTCGACGTCGCCGAGGGGGAATCAGAGATCGTCGCCGGCTTCCACGTGGAATACTCCGGCATGACCTTCGCGGTGTTCTTCCTTGCGGAATACGCCAACATGATCCTGATCGCGGCGCTCACCGTGGTCATGTTCCTCGGCGGCTGGCTGCCCCCCGTGGACGTCGCGCCGTTCAACTGGGTGCCGGGACTGATGTGGTTCGGGCTCAAGACCTCCCTGGTGGCGTTCCTGTTTCTCTGGTTCCGCGCGACCTTTCCCCGCTACCGTTACGACCAGATCATGCGCCTGGGATGGAAAGTCCTGATTCCCGTGACGCTGGTCTGGATATTCGTGGTGGGCATCGGCAAGTTCTACACGCCGTTCGCGGGCTTCTTCAGCTAGGAGACTGATCATGGGCATCGACTTCAAGTATCTCTACAAGACCTTTTCCCTGATGGAACTGCGCCGGGGACTCAGGGTCACCGGCCGCCGCCTGTTCAACCGCAAGATCACACTGATGTACCCGGAGGAGAAGACCCCGAAATCCCCCCGGTTCCGCGGGCTCCACGCCCTGCGCCGCTATCCAAACGGCGAGGAGCGCTGCATTGCCTGCAAGCTCTGCGAGGCGGTCTGTCCCGCCCTCGCCATCACCATCGATTCCGAGGAGCGGGAGGACGGCCAGCGCCGCACCACGCGCTACGACATCGACCTGTTCAAGTGCATCTACTGCGGGTTCTGCGAGGAGGCCTGCCCGGTGGACTCCATCGTGCTGACCGACATCCACGAATTCCACATGGAACTCAACGGCGAGCGGCTGATCAACAAGGAACAGCTCCTGGAGGTGGGCGACCGGTACGAGCAGGAGATCGCCGAGGCCCGCCAGCAGGATGCGCCCTACCGGTAGACGACGCCCCTTCCGATGACATTCGTTCAGCTCTGCTTCTATCTGTTCGCCGCCATCCTGGTGTTCGCCGCCGGCATGGTGGTGACCATCCGCAACCCGGTCAAGTCCGCGCTCTTCCTGGTGCTGGCGTTCTTCAGCGCGGCCTGCATCTGGATCACCCTGGAGGCGGAGTTCCTGGCCATCGTCCTGGTCCTGGTGTACGTCGGCGCGGTCATGGTGCTGTTCCTGTTCGTCATCATGATGCTCGACATCGATCTCGCGGTGCTGCGCTCGGGCTTCGCCCGCTACCTGCCGGTGGGCAGCGTCATCGCGCTGCTGCTGATCCTGGAGATCGCCCTGGTCATGGTCAGCGGCTTCGGCGCGGAGGATTACGCGGCCCCGGCGGCCCACCCCGCGGATTACAGCAATTCCAAGGAACTCGGCCGGCTGCTCTATACCCAGTACGTCTACCCGTTCGAGATCGCCGCGATCATCCTGCTGGTGGCCATTGTCGCCGCCATCGCGCTGACCATGCGCAAGCGGCCGGACAGCAAGTACATCAACCCCACCAGGCAGATCAGGGTCCGGCGGGAGGACCGGCTGCGCATCGTGCGAATGAAATCTGCTCCCCGGCGGGATACACCGGCCGGGGGACCTGCCGCCGGAGGTGAGGAATGATCCCGCTTTCCCACTATCTCGTGCTCGGGGCGATCCTGTTCGGCATCAGCGTGGTCGGCATCTTCCTGAACCGCAAGAACGTGGTCATCCTGCTGATGTCCATCGAACTGCTGCTGCTGGCGGTGAACATGAATTTCGTCGCCTTCTCCCACTACCTCGGCGACACGGCGGGACAGGTGTTCGTGTTCTTCATCCTCACCGTGGCCGCGGCGGAAGCGGCCATCGGCCTGGCCATCCTGATCGTGCTGTTCCGGAGCCGGCACACCATCAATGTCGAAGAACTGGACTCCCTGAAAGGCTGATCACACCCCCATGAAGAGCGTCTATCTCGCCATTCCCCTGGTTTGCCTGCTGGCTGCCGTCATCGCCGGCCTGGCCGGCCGGCGGATCGGCCGGGCCGGCGCCCACTCCGTCACCATCGGGGCCGTCGCCATCGCCTTCGTGCTTTCCCTGGTGGTCTATCTCGACGTCCGCGCCGGGAACCTGTTCAACGGCGCCGTCTACGACTGGGCCGTCAGCGGCGGCGTGAAGATGCAGATCGGCTTCCTCATCGATGAGCTTTCCGCAACCATGATGGTGGTGGTCACCTTCATCTCCCTCATGGTGCACATCTACACCATCGGGTACATGCACGACGACCCGGGATACCAGCGGTTCTTCAGCTACATCTCGCTGTTCACCTTCGCCATGCTGATGCTGGTGATGTCCAACAACTTCCTGCAGCTGTTCTTCGGCTGGGAGGCGGTGGGCCTGGTTTCCTACCTGCTGATCGGTTTCTGGTTCGAGCGGGACACCGCGATCTTCGCCAACATGAAGGCGTTCCTGGTCAACCGCGTGGGCGATTTCGGCTTCCTGCTCGGCCTGGCCGCGGTGCTGTACCTGTTCAATTCCCTGGACTACGCCACCGTGTTCGCCGCCGCCGAAGGCGCCGGGGACCAGACCCTGACGGGCCCGTTCGGCGAATGGAAGTGGATCACGGTGATCTGCCTGCTGCTGTTCCTCGGCGCGATGGGCAAATCCGCCCAGGTGCCGCTGCATGTGTGGCTGCCGGATTCCATGGAAGGCCCGACGCCCATCTCCGCGCTGATCCATGCCGCCACCATGGTGACGGCGGGCATCTTCCTGGTGGCGCGGATGTCCCCGCTCTTCGAGCTGTCGGAAACCGCCCTGTCCGTGGTGATCATCATCGGCGCCACCACGGCCATCTTCATGGCGCTGATCGGCCTGGTGCAGAACGACATCAAGCGCGTGGTGGCCTATTCCACCCTGTCCCAGCTCGGCTACATGACCGTTGCCCTGGGGGCTTCCGCCTACGAGGTGGCCATCTTCCACCTGGGCACCCACGCGTTCTTCAAGGCGCTCCTGTTCCTGGCCGCCGGCTCCGTCATCATCGCCATGCACCACGAGCAGGACATGCGCAGGATGGGCGGCCTGCGGGCGATCATGCCTGTGACCTACATCACCTGCGCGATCGGCTCCCTGGCCCTTGCCGGCATTCCGCCGTTCGCGGGCTTCTTCTCCAAGGACGCCATCATCGAGGCGGCCCATCACAGCCAGATCTTCGGCGCCGGCTACGCCCACATGGCGGTCCTCCTCGGGGTGTTCGTCACCGCCTTCTACTCCTTCCGCCTGCTGTTCATGACCTTCCACGGCAACAGCCGGGCGGACGAGCATGCCCGGAGCCACCTGGCCGAGTCGCCCCGGGTGGTCACCTGGCCGCTGATCGCCCTGGCGTTCTTTTCCGTGATCACGGGATTCCTGTTCTTCGGGCCGGTGCTGGACGGCAGCCATTTCGGCGATTCCATCTTCGTGCTGCCCGAACATGACACGGTGGGGGCGCTGCACGATGCCTACTCCGTGTCCGGGGTGAACCCGGCCATCGCCGCGGTCCTTCACGGCGTGACGGTCTGGCCGTTCTGGCTGGCCGTGGCCGGCATCGTGTCCGCCTGGTACTGCTATTGCAGGAACACCGAGCTTCCGGGACGGATCGCCACTGCCCTGGCGCCCGTGACCCGCATCCTCGAGAACAAGTACGGATTCGACACCCTGTACCAGAGGCTGTTCGCCGACACCTGCGTGGCCTTCGGCAGGTTCCTGTACAGGAGGGCCGACGCGGGCCTCATCGACGGGATCATCGTCAACGGCTCCGCCCGGACCGTGCGCCTGTTCTCCGGCATGATGCGCGAGAGCCAGACCGGCAAGACCTTCCACTACGCGTTCGCCATGATCATCGGGCTGTTTTTCCTGGTGACGTTCTTTGTCTGGGCACGCTGACGCCGAGACCGACCACGACAATCCATGAATCGCCCCTCCTGCCTACATGCAAAGTAACCTGCTCAGCATCCTGATCTGGCTGCCGATCCTGGCGGGAATCCTGATCCTCTGCACCGGGGGCGACGAACGCGCGCCGGTCGCCCGCAAGCTGGCCCTCGGCTTTTCCGTCGCAGTCTTCATCCTCAGCCTGGCGCTCTGGGCGGGGTTCGACAAGGGCACCGCCGCGATGCAGTTCGTCGAGCACGGCACCTGGATCGAAACCTTCAACGTGCACTATGCGCTGGGCGTGGACGGCATCTCCATGCCGCTGATCCTGCTGACCACGGCCCTCACCGTAATCGTGGTGATTGCCGGCTGGGAGGTGATCCGGGAGCGCGTGGCGCAGTACATGGCCGCGTTCATGATCATGGAAGGCATCATGATCGGGGTGTTTTCCGCCCTGGACGCCGTATTGTTCTACGTGCTCTGGGAGGCGATGCTGATTCCGATGTTCCTCATCATCGGCATCTGGGGCGGCCCCAACCGGATCTACGCCACCATCAAGTTCTTCCTCTATACCCTGCTCGGCTCGCTGCTGATGCTGGTGGCCTTCGTGTACCTGTACAACGCAAGCGGCGGCAGCTTCAGCATTCTCGACTATCACGCACTGCCCATCGGGCTGACCCCCCAGATCCTGATCTTCCTCGCGTTCTTCGCCGCCTTCGCGGTGAAGGTGCCGATGTTCCCGGTGCACACCTGGCTGCCCGACGCGCACGTCGAGGCGCCCACCGGCGGCTCCGTGATCCTGGCGGCCATCATGCTGAAAATGGGCGGCTACGGCTTCCTCCGCTTCAGCCTGCCCATCACGCCGGATGCCAGCCACGAGCTGACCTGGTTCATGATCACGCTCTCGCTGATCGCGGTGGTGTACATCGCCCTGGTGGCGCTGGTGCAGGGCGACATGAAGAAGCTGATCGCCTATTCCTCCATCTCCCACATGGGATTCGTCACGCTCGGGCTGTTCGTGTTCAACAGCCAGGGGGTGGAAGGCGCGATGATGCAGATGATCTCCCACGGATTCATCTCGGGGGCACTCTTCCTGTGCGTCGGCGTGCTCTATGACCGCCTGCACTCCCGGGAGATCGCCACCTACGGCGGCATCGCCACGCCGATGCCCATATTCGCCTCCTTTACCGTCCTGTTTGCGATGGCCAACGCCGGCTTGCCCGGCACCTCGGGCTTCGTCGGCGAGTTTCTCGTCATCATGGGTTCCTTCAAGGTGAATCCGTGGTACGCCGTCATCGCCGCGCTGACGCTGGTCTTCGGCGCCGCCTACACCCTGTGGATGGTGAAGCGGGTGGTCTACGGCAAGGTGACCAGCAAGGCGGTGGCGGCGCTTGAGGATGTCAATGCCCGGGAGATCGTCTTCCTTGCCCTGCTCACCGGCCTGGTCCTGTGGGTCGGGATCTGGCCGAACCCGATACTCGATGTGATGCACGCCACCGTGGATAACCTGCTGCAACACGTGTCCGTCTCCAAGCTGCCATGAATCTCCACACCCTGAAGGCCGCCCTGGCCACCCCGGAAATGATCGTCGGCTTCATGGCCTGCCTGATCCTGGTGGCGCCCCTGTACATGCGAAGGGACACGGGCATCCGGCTCGCCTACTCGCTGTCCATCCTGACCCTGGTCCTGGCTGCGGCCCATGTCGCCATGCATTTCAGCACCGGGCCGGTCGCCGGGTTCAACAACATGTTCATCGACGATCCCATGTCGGACCTGCTGAAGATCACCATCTGCCTGGTCACCGCGGGGGTTTTCGTCTACAGCCGGCGCTACAACCAGGACCGGGGCCTCGACAGTGCGGAATACTATGTCCTGGGGCTGTTCGGGGTCATGGGCATGATGGTGATGGCATCGGCCAATCATCTGCTCACGCTGTACCTGGGACTTGAACTGATGTCCCTGTGCCTCTACGCGATGATCGCGTTCTACCGCGACGACAAGCTGGCGGTGGAATCCGCGATGAAGTATTTCGTGCTGGGCGCCCTGGCGTCCAGCATCCTGCTGTACGGCATGTCCCTGTTGTACGGACTGACCGGATCGCTGGAGCTTTCCGTTATCCGCGGCGCGCTGGCCGGCACCGCCGGCGACAACGTCGTCGTGGCGCTGGCGGTGGTGTTCATCGTCGTGGCGCTGGCGTTCAAGCTGGGCGCCGTGCCCTTCCACATGTGGGTTCCCGACGTCTACCAGGGCGCGCCGACCTCCACCACGGCCTTCGTCGGCGCGGCGCCGAAGATCGCCGCGTTCGCAATCACCGCCCGGCTCCTGATCGGCGGACTCGAGGACCTGCACGGCATGTGGCAGCAGATGCTGATCATCATCGCCCTTCTGTCCATTGTCATCGGCAACGTGGTGGCCATCGCCCAGAGCAACCTGAAGCGCATGCTGGCCTATTCCACCATCTCCCACATGGGCTTTTTCCTGTGCGGCATCCTGGCGGGCACCGACGCCGGGTACAGTGCCGCCCTGTTCTACGTGATCATCTATGCGACCATGAGCCTGGCCGCATTCGGCGTGATCCTCTATCTCGCCGACAGGGACCACGAGTCCGACCAGCTGGATGACCTGAGGGGGCTCAGCAGGCGCAGCCCGTGGACCGCTTTCCTGCTGCTGATCCTGATGTTCTCCATGGCCGGCGTGCCGCCCACCGCGGGGTTTTTCGCCAAGTTTTCCGTGATCCAGGCACTGGTGAACGCCGGCCTGGTCTGGGTGGCGGTGGTTGCGGTGGCGTTTGCCGTGGTCGGGGCGTTCTACTACCTGCGCGTGATCAAGCTGGCCTATTTCGATGCCCCGGAATCCGATGTCGAGGCCCCCGCTCCCGCCGGCGCGGGCACATTGCTGACGGTAAACATCCTGCTGATCGTGGCCATCCTGCCCTGGATCGGCAGCCTGCTGGCGCTCTGCGCCGACGCCATGCGGCAGTTCGCCGTCTGATCCGGAGCCGGGCCGGGAGGTCCACGGGACCTGACGCCGGATACCGGTTGATGCCTGCCCGGCATTTCGCCATGGATCTGCCAGCATTCCCCCTTTTCCCCGGTGCCGCCAGCGGCTACATTTCCCCTGGATTTACCAGGCTGTTTCCATGACAAGCAAGCGCACCCTCGGCCTCCTGTTCGGCGGCCGGTCCTGTGAACACGAGGTCTCCGTCACTTCCGCCCGCTCGGTCCTCGCCGCCATCGACCGGGATCGCTACGACATCGTCCTCATCGGCATCGACAAGCAGGGGTACTGGCATACCGGACCGGAACTCGAGGGACTGACCCACGAAAAGGAGGTCAGGGCCCTTGATGGGGCGGGGGAATCCACCGGGGGCGCCCTGGTGTCCATGGCCCTGCACCACCAGGGCAACCTGACGCCGTCAACGCCGCGGCCGGACCCGGCGCCACAGCTCGACGTGATCTTTCCCGTGCTTCACGGCACGTTCGGCGAGGACGGCACCATCCAGGGCGTGCTGGAAATGGCGGGCATTCCCTATGTCGGCTGCGGCGTCGCCGCTTCCGCCCTCGCCATGGACAAGGCGCTGGCCAGGCAGGTGTTCGCGGCCGCCGGCATTCCCCAGGCGCCCTGGATGGTGTTGCACCGCAATACCTGGGACGATCACGGGCCGGAGACGATGCGGCGGGCCGTGGAAGACCTCGGTCTGCCGATTTTTGCCAAGCCGGCGAACCTCGGCTCCAGCGTGGGCGTCGGCAAGGCCCATGACCCCGGGGAGCTGGACGCCTGCATCCGGGACGCCTTCCGGTACGACAACAAGGTCGTGATCGAACGGTCCATGGAGAACTGCCAGGAGGTGGAATGCGCGGTCCTCGGCAACCAGTCGCCGGAGGCGTCGGTGGTCGGGGAAATCATCCCCGGAGCCGAATTCTACGACTACCAGACGAAATACATCGACGACCGGTCCCGCACCCTGATCCCGGCGGACATTCCGGGTCACGCGGCCGAACGGGTCCGGGAACTGTCCGTGCAGGCCTTCCGCGCCATTGACGGCAGCGGCCTTGCCCGGGCGGATTTTTTCGTCCACCGCGAGACCCGGGAGGTGTACCTGAACGAAATCAACACCCTGCCCGGCTTCACGCCCATCAGCATGTACCCCAAGCTGTGGGAAGCCAGCGGCATCCCCTACGCCGCGCTCATCGACCGCCTGGTGGACCTGGCCCTGGAGCGCCACGCCATGGACAGCCGGCTGCAACGTTCCTTCTGATCCGCCCCGCATTCCGCCCTTGCAATCTCAGGACAATACCCTGAACGGAATCGGCCTCCTGATCATCTCGACGTTCTTTTTCGCCGCCCAGGACGCCATCACCAAGCACCTGATCGAGACTCTTTCGGCTTTCCAGATCGTCACGGTCCGGTTCTTCTTCTTTGCCCTCTTTGCCATTGTCTACGCCGCCAGGCGCACCGAACGCCATTCCTGGTTCCGTTCGGCGAATCCGGTGTTGCAGATCTCGCGGTCCCTGCTGATCACCGCGGAGATCTGCATATTCGCCGTGACCATACAGCATATGGGCCTGGCGGAGATGCATACGGTGTTCGCCTGTTTCCCCCTGCTGATCACCGCGCTGTCGATGCCGCTGCTCGGCGAGGACGTGGGCTGGCGCCGCTGGCTGGCGGTGTTCGCGGGTTTCCTCGGCACGCTGATCATCATCCGTCCCGGCCTCGGTTTGTTCAACCCGTGGTCCCTGGCCGCGTTCCTGGCCGCGCTGATGTTCGCGCTCTACAACATCCTGACGCGCAAGGTGTCCCAGCGGGATTCCTTCGAGACCTCGCTGCTGTATTTCGGGGTCGTCGGATTCCTGGGTTCGCTGGTCTTCGCGCTGTTCACCTGGCGGCTGCCGGACGGCACGGAGACGGTCCTCCTTTTGACGATCAGCGTCACGGCCATCATCGGGCACCTGTGCCTGATCAAGGCCCTGGAGCTGACGCCCGCCGTCATCCTGCAGCCGTTCAATTATTTCGTCCTGGTCTGGGCCATCGTGCTCGGATACCTCCTGTTCGGCGAGATACTGGATCCGATATCCCTTCTGGGCGCGGCCATCGTGGTGGCGAGCGGGGTATTCATCGCGCGAAGGGAATACCGCCTGAAGTACAGCTGACCCTTCTGTATTACAATGGCCGCGACAACGACTCCGGTTACGCAATTCGTGGGCGGCCATCCCTCGCTCCAGGCCTTCCTGGACAAATACCCAAAGACCCGATACCTGGATGCCTGGTATCCGGACCTGTCCTGCGTGATGCGCGGCAAGCGCTACCCGGTGGAGCAGGCCGGGAAGCTTTTCCAATCCGGGATGATGGTGCCGGGCGCCAGCTTTCTGCTGGGGGTGAACGGCGACAGCATGGATCCCGAGGGCATGGGATTTTCCGACGGCGACCCCGACGAGGTGGGCATGCCGGTCCCGGGCACGCTGGTGAACTGCCCCTGGGCCCAGGTGCCCACCGGGCAGGTCATGATCTCTCTGCAGAGCCTTGACGGGGAATCCTACTACTACGAACCCCGCAACGTGCTGGCACGGATCCTGGACCGCTTCCGCGAACTGGAACTGAAGCCCGTGGTGGCCTTCGAGTTGGAATTCTACCTGCTGGACCTGGAACGGACCCCGGAAGGCCGGATCCAGGTGCCGGTGGGACCGCTTTCCGGCCATCGCAGCGAAACCACCCAGGTCTACAGCATGGAAGACGTAGAGGAGTTCGGCCTCTTCCTGGACGATGTCACCCGGAACTGCCGTGAACAGGGGGTGGAGACCGGCGCCATATCCGGGGAATATGCCCCCGGCCAGTTCGAGATCAACCTGATGCACACCGACGATCCGCTGGCGGCGGCGGATCATTGCATGATGTTCAGGCGCGCGGTCATGAGCACCGCCCGCAGGCACGGCTGCCAGGCGACGTTCATGGCCAAGCCCCGGGCCGAGCAGTCCGGGAGCGGCCTGCACCTGCACGTCAGCCTGATGGACCGGGAAGGCAACAATGCCTTCGACGGCGGCGGCCGGTACGGCGACCGGGATTGCGGCAGCGACCTCCTGTATCACGCACTGGGCGGACTCGGGGACACCATGGCCGACTGCCTGGGCGTCTTTGCGCCCAACGTCAACTCCTATCGCCGCTTCGTGCCCAACATGTGCGTGCCGGTCACATCGGACTGGGCGTTCGAGAACCGGTCCGTGGCCTTCAGGGTACCCAAGAGCGTTGGCGCCGCCCGGCGCATTGAACACCGTATCTCGGGCGCCGATGCCAATCCCTACCTGGTTCTCGGCGCCGTGCTTGCCGGCATCCACCACGGTATCGCGAACCGCTTACAGGCAAAGCCACCCGTCATCGGGAATGCCGGCGAGAACGCGGACCCCGACCTGCCTTTCGAACTGACCGGGGCCTTCGCCCGGGCGCGGGCAAGCAGTTTCCTCGCCGACTACTTCGGCGAGGCATACATGCACGCATACACCAGCTGCAAGCTGATCGAGTACCAGGCCTTCGTTGCGGGGGAACTCGAAGAGACCGCGTGGTACCTCTAGTTTACCGACTTAGATAAAATGTAATTTTTATATTTATTTTTCATATAGATATAGTTCATACGTTACTATTCGTCATCAATCTGAAACCGGATTCGATCAATTCCTGAATATTCCATGCGTGCGAATGTCGGTACCCGTTCGGTGGGCTGAAAGAAGATCGTAAATGCGGCCTCGGGTGGAATACCTGCTACGCCAAATACACGATCCCCCGAATTTTTTCTTTATCCCGGGTACGGGAAAGACCCCTCCCTGCCGGACATGAATGCAGGGGGATTATCCGTCAGGCCGGGGCCGCGACTCATACCCATCCGTTTCACCCATCGGTTTCACCATACCGCAATCCGTCCGTCCTCCGCGCCCGGGAGCGATCCATTGCTCCCGGTTTCCGGCAGGCGGAGATTCACCGGACAGGCCGGCGATCCGGTATGCACCGGATTACCATCTTCCGGTGAACTCGAATCCGAGGACATGGGACGGGGACTCCGTACCGCTCTCCCTGCGCGTCGCCTTCACCCCGAACGAGATATCCGGCACGGATTCACCTTCCGGCGATACCCGCCAGCCTACGCTCCAGTCCCGGCTGTCCCCGGATATCCCAAGGCCCGCATGAGGACTGCCCGTGTACCGGCCGCCATAAGCCGGCAGGCCGTACGCCGCTTCCATCGTCCAGCGGGATGTCGACGCACCGCCTCCCGTGCGGTCTGCCAGCGGCGTGGGTGCGAAAAGAACATCCAGGCCTCCCTCCGACTGTCCCCCGGTCTCCTGCCTCAGCTGCAGCGACAGGCCGCGCCCGCTTGAGGGAGCCGGGTCGTAGGACAGGGAACCGGCAAATCCCCGGTCCTCCAGGTCATCGTCCTCGTGGGACACCAGGGTGCGGCCGGAAATATCGAGGGACAGACCCCGCTGCGGCTGATGCCAGGAAACCCCGGCGCCGAGTTCGGTGCCGGTGCCGGTTTCCGCGTCTCCCCCGTCATGGCGCAGTCCGAGTTCCAGCTTCGGGGTAAGGGAACCACTGTTTTCCAGCATTATTTTCCAGCTGCTCTCGAGGCCGAGACGGAGGCGGGTAGTGTTGGACTTCGACGATTCCAGGTCACGGGTTCCCTCGGACGAGGTCTCCGTCCACAGGGCGTCGGAAGTGACTGCCAGGGACAGACCGCCCCCCTCCGGGGCTTCCAGCAGGTCGCCCCGAAGGCCCGCGGCCGCCATGGTCCAGTCCGTGCCGGCACGGTAGCGGTCCCCGGGCTCCGTCTTCAGCGTCACCTCGCCCGTACCGTAACCCACCGCCCCCCATATCTTCAGTGCATCGGTTGCCTGCATCGAGGCGTAGGGTATGGCTGCCGTCAGTGATGCCTCCACGTCGCCGTCGCCAAACCGGACCGCACCGTCGCACAGCACCGCCTCCGTGCCGGAACAGGGATTGTCGCCCATGGCGGAATAACCGCCCTCGGAGGAACTGTGGGCGAGGGCAAGGCCCATGAGCCAGTCATCCCGGGCATAGTCCGCCCCCAGAAGGCCCGTGGTCACCGTGCCGTCCAGGGTGATGTCCGTGCCGTCTCCACGCTCCGCCCCGTCGAAACTGCCCTCGGACACCCGGCCCCAGAAGGACAGGCTGCCCCCGGAGGCGTCCCGGCCCCCCGTCAGGTTGAAGCTGGAGCCCAGAAAGGCCTCCCGGAGAGTCATTGTTTTTTCTGCATCAGCCGTTACGTCGGGGAACCCGTTTATTCCAGCCTCAGCCGTTACATCGGGGAACCCGTTCACGTCTGTCTCACCCACTACGCTGGCAAAGGCAACCAGGGTTTTTTCCGCCTCAGCCGTCACTGCGGGAAACTTCTTTTCTGCCTCAGCCGTTACACCGGTGAATCCCGCCAGGGTTTTTTCTGCCTCAGCCGTTACACCGGTGAATCCCGCCAGGGTTTTTTCTGCCTCAGCCGTTACACCGGTGAATCCCGCCAGGGATTTCTCCGTCTCAGCCGTTACCGCCGGAAACCCGTCCGTTCCGGTATTTTCAGCTTCTCCCGTTACGCCGGCCATCCCGCTACCGGTGATCGGGGCCCCGGCCAGGGCGCCCCGCATTCCCGGCGTGCGGTCCGCCGCCGTCCGGTCCGCGATGGCGTCGAGGACCTGCTGCGCCACCGTGCGCCCGAATCGCGCAAGGTACGCCGCAGGCAGCGGGTCGTCGTTCCTGATCGTGCCGATGGCCACCCCGTCCGCGATCGGCACGTCCGCCCAGCGGATGTGCCCCTCGAAGGTCTCGTCCTCCTCGTCATGGGCGTCGTCGATGGTCGGAATAGAACGGTACGCCACGGTCTCGCCCCGGGGGATGTCGACATACCACTGTTTGGGGATGAAGTCGTAGGCGCCCTGCCAGAACGTGCGGGTGTCCCAGTCGAAGTTCCCCCGCGCCGAGACCGGGTCCGATTCCTGGAAGCGCACCCTGAGGCGCACGGTGCGGTCGAGCGGGGCGGAGAGCCGGATGGTGAAGCGCATGTGCTTGCCTTCCTCGGCCTCGGCGTCCTCGATGGAGAGCGTCGGCAGCACCGACGCGTCGTCGTCCTTGACCTGCACGGAGGCTGAGGCGGGGCTCCCGAGCGTGTAGCCGTCGCCTGCGCCGAGTGTCGCCGTCACCGGGCCGTCGGGCTCGTCCAGCGCGTCGTCGGGGGTGCGCAGCGTGAAGGCCGCCGAGGTGTCTCCGGACGGAATCGTCACCGTGCGCGTGCCTTCCTCGGACTGCGCGATGTAGTCCGCCCCCGGCGCGTCGGTGACCGCGACCGGCACCGCAAGCGCCGCATCGGGCGCGCGGTCGGCGCTCACCGTGAAGGTCGCGCTGCCGCCCTCGACCATCGAGGCCGGGGCGACGGCGATGGTCACCACCGGCGGCGGCAGGTCGTCGTCGGTGATGGTGAAGGCGAGGGAGCCCGCGCCCGAAGCCCCGCCGCCGAGCCCGGCGCCGGAGTCGGCATCGAGCGTGCCGAGGCCCACCGTCACCGCCTCGCCCGCGCCCTCGTCGGTCGGGTCGTCGACCGAGGCAAGCGTCAGCGTCGCTGCGCGCGCCACGCCCGCCCCGCCGGTGAACGCGACCTGCTGTTACCTCCCACATTAGACCATCACCCCTGAAAGGCTTTGTCCCGGATTCCTCCAACCCGGGAAGGTGCAGAAGCTGATATAAAGCAGGACGTTTTCTTCCCGGCAGCCTGTATTCGAGCAGCCCTTTTCGGGTAGCCGTTTCCGGCGGAAGAATTCGAGGAGTTCAGGTCCTCGGTTTGAGGGTGTGACTGTTTTCATTGCCCACGCATCAGGTGGACAGACAGGGGAAAGAAAGTGGCCCGCGCGATGACGGTCGCCGGGCCGTGAGCGGTGGAGGGCCCATTCAACTTCGACATAAAACGGGACTGACCGCTGAGGAGTATGTTATCCGCGAGGGTTGGCGGGATGCAACCCCTCCGCCGTGCCTGAAGGGGCGTACGGCGGGATGCGGCCTTTGCGGTCACGGCACCTATGACCGGGTAAAGCCCGAGGGGATGCGGATTCGTCGCTGGTACTGCGCGGATTGCCACAGGACATTCAGCGCGCTGCCGGACTGCCTGGCGTGCGGGGTATCGGGCACGCTGGAGGAGATCGAGGAGGTGGCCATCCGCGCGGAAGAGGAGGGTCCGATGGAGGCGGTCCGTTTCTTTTTTGCTTCCCATGTGGACCCGCTGGTTCCATGGCGTCTGGTGCGTCGCCGCCGCGGCTGGATGGACGGGCTGATGAGGATGCTCTGCGGTCTGCTGCCGTTGTTCTTCGGCATGGAGCCGACGTTGTCCGCGCTGCGTGCCCGCCTGGGTTCGCAGACGGCGCTTCGGGACCTTCGGGAGCACTGTCGGGAGCATCTCGGGTCGATGCCCTTTCCTGTTGGATTCCGGCTGCCGCCGCGGCGGTGGCAACCGTCGACGGGACCGCCAACAGGGAACGGCCATGGTTCGGGGGCGGTGTGGTGACGACAATGCGTTTCCCATTCACCGAAACCCCATGGAGAGACGCCATGACCCGCAAGAAAGGCCCCGCCCCCCACGACATCGCGCTGTTCCGGTACCACGTGATCGGCCACCTGTTGCCGGAGCCCCCGGGCAAGATCGCGCCGAAGGCCCGGGAGTTGTCGAAGCGCCGGTGGGATATCCCGGGATCGGGCCATGCCCGGCTGGGAGCGTCCACCATCCGGCATTGGCTGCTGGCCTACCGCCGGGGCGGGTTCGACGCCCTGATGCCGAAGCAGCGCGCCGACCGCCACAGGCAGCGCCGCCTGTCCCCGGAGACGGTGGAGGCGCTGGCGGGGCTGAAGCGGGAGATGCCGCACCTGAGCGTACGCAAGCTCATCGACGAGGCCCACAACCGGGAACTGGTGCCGCACTCGGTTCCGCTGCCGCGCTCCACGGTCGCCCGGATGCTGAAGCATCAGGGGCTGATGGACCTGCCCCCCGGGGACGGCGCCGGGGGCGGGGATCCGCGGCGCTTCGCCTACGAGTGGGCGGGGGAGATGTGGCAGTCGGACGTGATGCACGGGCCCCGGGTCCGGGACCATCGGGGCCACGCCCGCAAGGTCTTCCTGATCGCGTTCCTGGACGACGCCACCCGGGTGATCCCCCACGCCGCCTTCGCCTTCGCCGAGAACACCGCGGCCTTCCTGCCGGTGTTCCGCCTGGCGCTGGAGAAGAGAGGCCTGGCCAAGAGGCTCTTCGTCGAAAATGTGCCGCGCCACATTTTCGACGAACAGTGCCCACTTCGGTTATGTGCCAAGTCGATGGCAACCTGTTGATTATTGGGTTCTGTTCGATTGGCAAAGGCACATAACTTTCGGTGGACAATCTCTCCCCCATTTCATAGACAGGAGAGATTGTCATGCTGGAAAAGTACTTCATCAAACCTGAGTCGCTGGACCGGGTCCGCAACTGCTGGTTGGGCGAATCGATCGAGAAATATGTCGAATCGCTGACCGAGCAAGGGTATTCGGTCAGCTCCGTTCGTCGCCGTGTGCCGATACTCATGCGTTTTGCCGAATTTGCCCACGATTCCGGAGCCGTGCACCTGGAAGAACTGCCCGGGGTGGTTGACGGGTTCGTCCAAGACTGGATCCGGACCCGCCGTCGCAAGGGTCGCACCAAACAGGCCAAACGCCTTATCGCCAGCGATGCGCGGGTTCCGGTGCAACAGATGCTCAGTCTGCTGCTACCGGATTATGAGAAGCCCAGGGTGGCACTGCCGGCAATTCCCTTCGCGGATGCCGCTCCCGGTTTTTTCGATTTCCTGTGCAGGGAACGCGGATTGCAACCCAGTTCAGTCGAGCATTACCGATACAACCTCCGACGCTTTGAACGATTCCTGCAACGGGCCGGATTGGACGATATCGGAGCGCTCTGTCCGGCTGTGCTGAGTGCGTTTATCACCGACACCGGGCGTTGCCTGTGCAAATCGGCGATGGGCTCGGTGTGCTCCCATATCCGTGTCTTTCTGCGATACCTTCATCGCGAAGGATTGATCACCCGGGATCTGAGCACCAACGTCGACAGACCTCGCCTGTACCGGTTAGCGGACGTTCCGAGATCCATTTCGTGGGACGAGGTCAGGCTTCTGCTTGAGGCCGTCGACCGACGCAGCGCGGCAGGCAAGCGGGACTTTGCGATCCTGCTGTTGATGGTGACCTATGGATTGCGGGCCAGGGAAGTGGCCGCATTGACGCTGGACTCCATCGACTGGCAACGTGACCGGTTGACTGTGCCCGATCGCAAGGCAGGGCACAACACGGCCTTTCCGCTGTCCTCGGCAGTCGGAGATTCGATCGTCGAATATCTTCAACATGCTCGTCCAGAAAGCACGGAGCGTGCCTTGTTCCTGTGCCTGACACCGCCGTTCAGGCCGATCAGTTTTGCCGTGGTCTCTGGGTGTGCAGGCCGGCGCCTGCGCAATGCGGGCATACCGGTGCCCCGTCCGGGCTCCCACACCCTGCGCCATGCTTGTGTACAACGGCTCGTGGATGCGCGGTTTCCTCTCAAGACCATCGGCGACTACATCGGGCATCGTCATCCCAAGTCCACCGAGATTTACTCAAAGATCGATCTGGAAGCGCTTCGGGACGTAGCACTCGGGGATGGGGAGGCTGTGCTATGACAAAGTCGTACGCCTTTCGGAGTTTCCTGGCCGGGGAGATCGCCCGCTTCCTCGCGCACCACCGGGCACTGGGCAAGCGTTTTGACAACGAAGAAAACGCCCTGAAGTTGCTGGATCGATTCCTGTTCGAGCATGGTGCGGGAAACATATACGATATCACGCCGGTCCTGCTGGACAGGTTTCTGGCGTCGCGACCCCGCACCCGGGCACGCAGCTACAACCATCTGCTCAACGTGTTGGGACGGCTGTTTCGCTGGCTTGTCGCACAGGACGTGCTGGCGGCATCGCCGCTGCAAGCCAGACCTCGCCCATCGACTCAGCGGCGCACGCCGTTCCTGTTTCAGTCGGCGGAGGTCAAGCGGCTTCTCGCGTGTGCGGCCGCCCTCAGAGATCTTCCTCCCCGGTGGCATTACAGGGGACCCACCTACTGCATGATCTTCGCGCTGATGTACGGACTCGGCTTGCGGGTGGGGGAGGTGGCACGACTGTGTCACGAGGACCTGGATTGGGAGCGTCGTTGCCTGCATATCCGGCAGACCAAGTTTCTCAAGAGTCGCCTGGTGCCGTTCGGGCCGCAGATGGCGAATGCCCTGGAGGGATACCTTGCGATCCGCTGGCCCCATGCGAGGCCCGACCCTTCCGGTCCGCTATTCTCGCTGACCGGAAGCGCAACGGCACCGATTTGCCCGTCCAGTATCAGTCGAACGTTTCAGCACCTCGTACCGGAACTCGACCTGACCGTGCCCGCCGGCGTCTCGCCCCCACGACTGCATAGCTTGCGTCACTCCTTTGCCGTTTCCACTTTGCTCGGTTGGTACCGGGAGGGTGTCAATCCGGCGACTCGCCTGCTGCACCTGTCCACCTTTCTTGGCCACGTCAGCCCAACTTCGACCGCAGTCTACCTCACAATCACCGCGGAACTTCTGGAACAGGCCAACCACCGATTCGAGCGGTTCACGGCACCGCACCTGAAGGGGGTGCGGTCATGAGAAAGCCAACCCTGGGAGTATTGTTGCAAAGCTACTTCGAAGATTATCTCAAATCGCAAAAGGGATTACGCCCGGCCACGATCCGCAGCTACCGCGATGCCATCTTGCTGTTTCTGTCCTTTGTGGCCGAAGACCGACGCTGCCGGCTGACTCGGCTGAAGGTGGCCGACCTTACGGCCGAACGCGTCCGACGGTTCCTCGATATGCTGGAAACAGACCGCAGCAATCATGTCCGTTCGCGCAATCAGCGTCTTGTCGGCTTGAGGAGTTTCTTCGATTACCTCGCGCGGCGGGTACCGGAATCGTGGGACGAAGCCGAACGCATTACCGGCATTCCGGCGAAACGGGCAGCGCCCGCTCGAACGCACTATCTGGAAGTGGATCAGATCGAAGCGATGTTCGCCGCGATGAAGACTGCCGGTGCATTGGCTCTCAGGGACCGGACGCTCTTGCTATTTCTGTACAACACGGGCGCCCGTGTGCAGGAGGTTGCCGATCTGCGCTTGGTCAATCTGGAGTTGGACCGGCATCGCGTGCACCTGCACGGAAAGGGAGACAAGTGGCGGGTGTGTCCGCTGTGGCAGAAGACAGTCTCGCTGCTGAGCGAACTACTCGGACCCTTCGCAGGGGTGGGCAAAGATCGTCCGGTCTTCGTGTCGCAACGCGGGCAGGCACTGACGCGCTTCGGCATCTACAAGATCGTGCATCGCCACACCGCGAAACTCGTTCAGTCCGAATCTCACGCAGCCGGGCGAAGGATATCCCCGCATGTAATTCGTCACAGCACCGCAGTCCATCTTCTGGAGTCAGGCGTGGAGCCCAATGTCATCCGGGACTGGCTGGGGCATGTCAGCGTGGAGACCACCAATCGCTACGCGGAAATCACCATCTCCATGAAAGAGAAGGCCTTGGAAGCGTGCTCGCCACCGTTACATTCTGATGGGGCAGGCCGAAACAGCGCAATTTGGCGAGACGATCCTACGCTGCTGAAATGGCTGAAGTCGCTCTGAAGATTATGTGCCCGGAAATTCGGGCGCCGCCCGGTTTTTTCCGCAACTGCCATCGACTTGGCACATAACCGAAGTGGGCACTGTTCGTCGACAACGGCGCGAACTACCGCTCCAGGGCCCTGGAGATCGTCTGCGCCCGGCTGGGGATCGCCCTGATCCATGCAAGGCCCTACAGTCCCGCGGGAAAGGGCAAGATCGAGAGATGGCTGAGGACGGTCCGGATGCAGTTCCTGCCGACCCTGGACAAGGCCGACCCGGGGAGCCTTGGGGCCCTCAACGCGAAGTTCCAGGCCTGGGTGGAGGGAGAGTACCACCGAACCCCCCACCAGGGCCTGAACGGCCGGACCCCGCTGGAGCAGTGGGCCCTCTGCGCGGCGGAGGTCCGCTACGTGGCGTCCGGCGCCGACCTCGGCGAACTGTTCCTGCTCGAGGTCCAGCGCAAGGTCAGGAAGGACCGCACCGTGCGCTTCCAGGGCCGCGTCTACGAGGTCGAGCCGTGGCTGATCGGGGAGTTCGTCACCCTGCGGTACGACCCCGCGGCCCCGCCGTCCCGGCCCCTCGCCGTGGTCCACCGGGGCAAGGGCGCCGGACAGGCCACGCTCCTCGACATCCACGCCAACGCACGCATCAGGCGCCGCCCGGCATCGGGCGGCCTGACCTTCCGGAACGCCGGTTCCGGCAACCCCGACATCCCCAACGATCATACCGACCCGGAGAAATGACATGTACAGGACCCACTTCGCGCTCACCCGATACCCCTTCGAGCCCTCCCTGGAGGTCGACGAACTGTTCCCGGCCAGGGGGCAGGAGGAAGCCGACGCCCGGATCCGCCACCTCATCGAGCTGCGCGGCATCGGCGTGCTCACCGGCGAGCCCGGCTGCGGCAAGTCCACCGTCTGCCGCCGGATCGTCGGCGACCTCCATCCCGGCCTCTACCGGCACCGGTACATCCCCCTGACCACCGGCAGCGTCACCGACCTCTACACCTCCATCCTGCAGGCCTTCGGGCTGCCCCTGACGAAGCAGCGCGCCCAGGCCTTCCACGCCATCCGCGAGGAAGTCTCCCGCCTCGTCCGCGACGGCCGCCAGCTCCCCATCCTCATCATCGACGAGTCCCATCTCCTCACCGGCGACCTGCTCGAGGAACTCCGCCTGCTCACCAACTACCGCATGGACTCCGACAACCGCCTGTGCCTCCTCCTCGCCGGACACACCGAACTGCGCAAGCGGCTCGCCATGGCCGCCTACGAGTCCCTCAGCCAGCGCATCGTCGTGCGGTGTCATCTGGACGGACTCGACCGCGAGGAGGTCTCCTCCTACCTCCAGCACCGCCTGAAACTCGCCGGCGCCGCCGTTCCCCTGTTCCGGGACGACGCCGTCGAGGCCATCGCCCAGGCCACCAACGGCGTGCCACGCCGCATCGACCGCGTCGCCCACCTCGCCCTCGCCGCAGCCGCCATCGGCAAGCGCGACATGGTCGACACCGCCGATATCCAGACCGCCGTCGACGACACCGGGCCATGAGCCGCTACCATCCCGACCGCCTGCGCCGACTGCGCGAACTCCCCCTCGACACCGTCGCCGCCGCCGTGGGGTACCGGCAGGACCACCGCGACCGGAGGCGCTGGAAAAAGACCGGCAGCGTCATCGGCATCGACGGCACCCGGTTCTACGACCATCTCCTCCAGCAGGGCGGCGGCGGGGCCATCGACCTCGTCATGCACGCCCACCGGTGCACCTTCCCCCAGGCCGTCGATGCCCTCGAACGGATCGCGCCACCCGGGACCGTGGAACCCCCCGACGGCCATCGATGGGCCGCCGTGCGGGACTACCTCAAAAACCGCAGCATCGACGTAGACCTCGTCGACCGATGCCACGGCGAGGGCATCGTAACCACCGACCGCCGCGGCAATGCCGTGTTCGCCATGCGCGGACCCGACGGCAGCTTCGCCGGCGCCGAGATCGTCGGTATCCACCGCACCCCCGGCCACGCCCCCTTCCGCGGCCTCGCCAGGGGCTCCAGCAGAAAGCGCGGCGGCTTCTGGATCCCCTGCCCGACACGGCCCAGGAAAACCATCGGCGGTACCGTCCTCATCGTCGAATCCGCCATCGACGCACTGTCCGCATGGCTCCTCCCCCTGACCCGGAAACCCGACTTTATCCTCTCCACCGCAGGCGCCACCACATCACTGCCCCCATGCCTGCGGGACGACCGCGTCCGCACCATCCTGTGCGGATACGACGCCGACCCCACCGGGGACCGATGCGCCGCCGTCCTCGAGGCCGATCCCCGCGTCCTGCGCATGCGGCCCGAGGGCGACGGTATCAAGGACTGGAACGATCTCCTCAGGGCTTCCGTCTTCTGAATCCGGGACCATCTCCCGGCTCCATCACACGAAACCGATCCCAGCCATCCCCGACCCCATCCGAACGCTGCCGGGAAGACATGCCGGCTTAATCCGGGACGGAAACAATGTCGGCGCAATCCGGGTCAAACCGTCCCGGTTGCCTTCAGGATAATCCGGGACAGGCGGGCTCAAATAATGTGACCCGTAACA
>JAJDTE010000046.1:0-14844 GCA_022827325.1 Gammaproteobacteria bacterium
TCTGGGTCTGACGAAGAACACGGTGAACCAGTACCTGAATGTTGTGAGGGAGAAGCTGGGGTGCCGGACGAAGTTCGAGGCGGCGGTTCGTGCGTCCCGGTTCGGGCTGCTGCTTGGGAGCCCGGACAGTTACAGGAGGAATCTCCGGCGGGATGCGTACCCGGAGGTGGATTGCGATGACCGTTGGATCGAGGGGACGGTGATGGTGAACCGGGAGGGGCGGGCGGAGGAGCCGGAGCAGGAAAAGGAGGACGGGGAGGAAGGCGGAAGGTAGAGCGGATTGTAATTCCGGGCGCCGGGAAGACTGTCGTCCGTATTCGTGTACTCCATACCAGCGACAATCGGGTAAGGGAAGCGGCGTTAGCCGCTTTCCCTGCGGGCGGCTTCAAGCCTGTCTGCGCTTCCCACATCCATCCAGTAACCGCTGTATTGCTCCCCGGTGGCCCGTTTCTGGTCAATACATTCACGGATCAATGGCGCGAGAGGGCTGCGGCCTTCGCTGATATGCCGGAAAGGTTCCGGGCTGAACACGCCAACGCCCGCATAGGTGAGACTGTCCGTGGTTCCGGATGGAGGCACCAGACGATGCGGAATGGAGGACCTGTCGAGTCCGAAATCTCCATTCGGACGATGCTGTGGATTGGCCACCAGCACGAGATGCATGAAATTGGGGTCTTCGAGGGCAAGACCGTCCAGGCGGATGTCGCAGCGGATATCGCCGTTGATCACCAGGAAGGGGTCCTGTCCCAGCAGGGGCAGGGCATTGCGAATGCCCCCGGCGGTTTCCAGCGCCCCGGGAGGCTCCATTGAATAGAGGATTTCCACCCCGTAGCGGGCACCGTCTCCGAGGGTATGCTGGATCTGCTCGGCAAGGTGGGCGATATTGATCACGACGCGGTGCACCCCGATGGAGGCGAGGGACATCAGGTGATATTCAATGAGCCGGTACCGGCCCACCTGCAGCAGCGGCTTGGGAACGCGGTCCGTCAGGGGGCGAAGGCGTTCACCGCGGCCGGCGGCAAGAATCATCGCCGTGTGCATGGACATCGGTAGTATCGTGGCTCGATGGGCACCGGCATGGATCATACGGGGTCTGACCCCGTATAATAATCCACTTGCCAAACATAGTGACCGGGCTATTGTTGCTGATGACAGTCAAGCTGCGGCAATCCACCGCCGCCAGCGTGATCATCTTCCTCCACGCGTTTGTTTCCCTCCCTGCCGATGCACAGCCCGATACTGACGTAGTGACGGGGTTTGCCGGCCAGGGTGTTTGTCTGCCTGTGGAAATCAGCGTGCCCTCGGAATTGCTGGCCGCCTCCGACGGAACGGCGGATGGGCTGCCGGCCACCATCGAAGCGGATCAGATTGAAGCCTCCACCGACCAGGAGTTTGTTTTGCAGGGAAATGTCACGTTCCGGCAGGGGAATCGGGCGGTCTATGCCGATACCATCACCTACAATTCGGAAACCCGCCGTGCTGGTGCCAGGGGCAACGTGGTGCTCTATACTCCGGCCGGAGACGAGGTACGGGCCGAGACCATGGATCTGGAGGTGGATACCTTCATTGGCGGTGCCGAGGATGTTTCAATCCGGATTGCCGACACCACTTCCGGATCCACGGAGCGTTCACGCGGGGATCCGGATGGGGATCCAGGGGGTGGCACGAACGGGAAAAGAGTTTACCAGCAAGCCAGGGTTGACAGTGAAACCATGCAGTTCGAGGGCAGGGAAGTCATGATTCTCCGGAACGCGGAATTGACTACCTGTCCTGATGGCAACCAGGACATTACCCTGGCAACGAAGGTGCTGCGGCTTGACAGGGCCTCCGGTATCGGCACGGCAAAGGCCATGACAGTGCGGCTTAAGAACGTGCCCGTTCTCTATTTTCCCTCGATTTCGTTTCCCATCGACAACAGGCGCAGGAGCGGATTCCTGTTTCCCTCGATCGGCGAGGAAAGGGAATCCGGTGTCATTCTCGAATTGCCGTATTACTTCAACATCGCCCCCCACATGGACGCCACGATCACACCGCGAATCATGACCGAACGGGGAATGCAGGTGTTTGGCGAGTTCCGCTACATGGGAAAACGGACGGACGGTGTCTTCGGGGCGGAATATCTGCCGTCGGACGATCTGTTTGACGATGAGGACCGCTACGCCGTGCGCCTCGACCACGACCAGGTCTTCGGCGACCGCTGGGAGGCGAAGGTCGACCTCGTGGAAGTTTCCGACCCGGCGTATCCACGGGACTTTTTCGGCAACTCCGAATCCATCGCCGGGGGCTATGTCGCCCAGCGTTCCCGGTTGAGCCGTATCGGTAAGCGGTTCGATATCCACATCAGCACACTGGCGCAGGATCCCATCAGCGACCGGACATCCGGCAGTCACCGGCCCCATGACATCCTGCCGGAAATCGGCATCAGCATGAAACCGTGGAAGTTCGGTATCTTCCGGGGTGGTATACAGACGTCTTTCTCCCGGTTCGAACATGCCGAGGAAACCCGGACAAGCGGCGACCGTACACTCGCCCGTTCCTTTGTCTCGGTCCCGGTCGAGGCGTCGTACGGTTCAATAGAACCGAGGGTTTCGCTTTACAGCCTGAATTACACTCTCGACGACGCAAGGGACAATTCGCCATCGGTGTCCGTGCCGGCATACAGTATTGACGGCAGACTGGTGTTCGACCGCCAGTTCGAACTTGGCGGCAGTTCGTTCTACCAGACGCTGGAGCCGCGGCTGTTCTATGTAAAAATACCCCATGAGCACGACCAGAACACCCTGCCGATTTTCGATACGGATGAGAGTCAACCCATCAGCTACAGCCACTTCTTCAGGGAAAACCGGTTCACGGGCGGAGACCGGGTCGGGGATACGGAGCAGATCACCCTGGGGATGACCAGCCGGATGATGGACAACAGCACCGGGGCACAGCGAATGCAGTTCGGCATCGGGCAGGTCTACTACCTGGAAGACCGCCATATCCGCCTGAATTCCGATGACGGGCCACTCACGACCGGCAGATCCGGCTTCTTCACGGAACTGACGGCCAATTTCAACGAGGACTGGAGCATGACCGGGTTTGCCTCATGGCGGAAGGAGTCCAGCGACCCTGATGCAATCTGGCTGTCCGCTGACTATGATCATGGCCGGCGCCGAGGCGCATCCATCGCCTATACGGCAAGCCACGATGATCTGGATCAGGTCCAGGTGGATTTCTCCGCCCCGCTGGGTCCACGCTGGCAGCTGGATGCGGATACCGCCTATTCCCTCGAGGAAAATGCTGTCCGTTCCTCTTCCGTTCGTCTCAGTTACGATGGCTGTTGCTGGGCGACACGCCTGGAATACCAGTATTACCTTGACGGGACCGGGGAGTTCAGGAACCGTATTCTGTTTACGCTCGAACTGGATGACCTGGGAAGGATCCGGTCCGGATTTGGGGCAGGCGCATGAGCATGAAGCCGAACGTTTTTCCGGTGAAGACACTCCAGGCACTGTTCCTGGCCTGCCTGTGCTGGCTTCCTGCCGCTGTCTACCCCCAGGGGTTTATCGACCGGGTCCTGGTTGTGGTGGACAACGTTCCGCTGACATTGAGCGAGTATCGCGTGCGCCATCGCCAGGAGGCTGTCCAGGGCGGCCGTCTGGCACCGTTCAACGGCGAGGTGGATCCGGATTTGCTGACACTGATGATCGATGAACGGCTGCAGGTACTTCAGGCGGAGTACCGGGGCATCGATGTGACCGAACAGGAAGTCGATGCGTCGGTGGAATTGATTGCAAGGCAGAACAACATGTCGTCAACCGCCCTGGTGTCCCAACTGGAAAGGGATGGAATCACGCTGCAGGAATTCCGCGCCAGCATCCGTGAACAGCAGATGATTCGCAAGCTGATGGATGCGGTGGCGAATTCCCGGGTGATCGTCAGCGACCAGGAAATCGAGAATTACCTGAATGCCCACAGCGAACTGCGTGCCGCTGATGAATCCTATGAAGTCTCCCATCTGCTCATACAGATCCAGGACAAGGCGGACGACCGGATCGCTTCGGAACGGGAAAACATGAACCTGCTCCGCCGACGCATCGAGGAAGGGCTGCCTTTCGAACAGGCAGTACGTGAATACTCGGATTCCTCCTCCAGGGAGGACGGCGGCTATCTCGGGTGGCGGAGATCGGACCAGTTGCCGGAGCTGTTCCTGGAGACCCTGAGGGATATGGATCCGGAAACGGACAATCTGTCACCGGTGCTTCAAAGTGATAGCGGCCTGCACCTGTTGAAACTGCACGGCAGAGGGGGGGGTGGTGCGCTGGTGGATCAGCAGCTGATCCAGCACATACTCATAGCCCCTGATCAGCAGAATACGCTTGATGAGGTCGAGATTCTGGCCAACCGGGTTTACGATCAGTCCCTTGCCGGTGAATCCTTCGAGAAGCTGGTGCGGCTTTACTCCATGGATAACCAGTCCAGGGACAACGGAGGCTCGCTTGGCTGGGTAAACCCCGGCAGTCTCGTGCCGGAATTTGAAGAGGCGGCGAAATCCCTGCCGATTGGCCAGGTCAGCAAACCCGTCAGGACCCGTTACGGCTATCATCTGATCCGGGTCCTTGACCGTCGCAGCACCGACATGGCCAACGAGATCGCGGCCAACAAGGCCCGCCAGACGATATTCAGGCGCAAGGCGACCGAGCTCTACCTGAACTGGTTCCAGTCCATTCGTCAGCGGGCATTCATCGAATACGTCGGAATAGCCGACGCAACCGGAAGTTGAACGAACCCCTTTCCAGTATCCTCGACCGATTGCTCCCGCCGGAAGCCGGGGAGGAACTCAGGCGCAATATCGACGCCGCCATCCAGGGGTACCTCGAGCGCATGAACCTGGCAACAAGGGAACAACTCGAAATCCAGGAAAAGGTGCTGCGGCGAACCCGGGAACGGCTCGAGAAACTGGAGAAACGGCTCCGGGAACTGGAGGAAAGGGAACCGGACCCGGGAACGGATCACTGAATCGGGCTGCCGGATTCAATCACCGGAAGGCGGCTTCGTTACTTCCCGCGGCTTCATCGAGATTCACTGGTCGCCGGGTATCCGGCGGCGGAAAGGATGCGGACTATGCCGAAATGGTAAGGGTCCCCGGGTTGGTATTCGTACCTGGCAGGTCCCGTCATCGGTAAAAGGATCCTTGGGCTATAATCCCGGAAATATCCAACTGGAGGTGAATTCCATGAGCGGTAATCAACGTCTCTCCGGTATCGTACTCGTTGTTATCGGGATCGTGGTCGCGGTGCACACTGTGATCGAACCCCTGTATCATGTCTCGACCGAGGACTTGCCCTACAGCCCGTTATGGACCTACATCAACTGGTTGATGCTGCTGTCCATCGCCCTTGGGGTGTTCTACAGCTATATCCGTACAAAAGACGCCGGTGGTACCGGAGGCGATGGACCGGTCACCCGGGAGTACCTGGTGGCCTGCATACAGCTGTACGGGTTCCTGTTTGTCGGTATCCTGTTCCTCTGGAACTGGTTCCAGCTTTTCAGTCCCGAATATACCGCCATCGGGGCTGATGCGCATTCACTGGTATGGATCATCATCGATGCTGCGTTGCCCCTGCTTACGGTTCCGCTGGGGCTTCGTCTGTGCTGCGGCGCCAGGAAGTCACAGTAGGTCCGGAGTTCCGTCCGGTTCGTTTCCGGTCACTGCCCCGTGCAGATGGCCGAAACGGCCGGGGAACCCCGTTTTCCCGACACTGACGCCCCTGTCACTGGTTGTCATTCACGGGTCTTGGGCCAAAGGAATCACTCCGGCACGGCCCGCAGCAGTGCCTTCACCACCGAGGTCGCGTTTCCCGCCGCAAGGCTGAGAAATGTCTCCATCTGGTTCGTCCCGCCACCGCCGCCTGCCAGGTCGGAGAGACTGCGCACCGCGATATAGGGAACCTGGTTGGAATAGGCGACGTGGGCGACGGCGGAACTCTCCATGTCCAGTACGCGGGCATCGAAGGTCTCGAATACATATTCCCTGAACGCTTCGTTGTCGATGAAGGCCCCGCCGGAAACACCGGGACCGCCGACCAGAATTCTGGGGGTGTTTTCCAGGCATTGCCCTTCTGGCGTGCAGCGGGCAAGTTTTACATCCTCTGCCGCCCGGCGGGCGGCGGGGAGAAGTTCCACCTCGTCCACCGGGAACCAGAAACGGGGTTCGGGCTGACGGTCTCCCGCACGCACCACGGTGACCGATCGCGGAAACATCATGCCGAAATTGGGGTAGGGGTATTCAAAGAAGGGAACTGTCTCCCAGCCACCGTCGACTTCCCGGGCAAAGACCGTTTCAAGATACTGGCCCCAACGGTCCGCGATCACCACATCGCCGATGTGCAGTTCCGGGTCCACGCCGCCGGCGATTCCGGAAAACACGATCCGCTCGATCGGGAAATGATCCAGCGCAAGCTGCACCGTCATCGCCGCGTTGACGACGCTGATTCCGCTGAGAAACAGAACGACCGGGCGGCCTTCCAGATTGCCGGTAGTGAATGTGACGCCGTTCAGGGAATATTCCGATACCTTCCCCGCAAGGCTTTCCTTGAGGATCGTCAATTCCGGCGCGAACGCGGAGATCACCGCGATACGGGGCGTCGTGTCCTCCGGGCCGCTTGCCCTGGCCTGCATGCAGGCGGAGATGAACAGGAACATTGCGAGGCTTGTCACGAGAATACGCACTGATCGGGGCGCCTTGAGGAAGTGTGTCATCGTTGCATGTTCCGGTTTGGGGAAATGGAAAAATCAGGAGGCTACAGCGGCCGCCGGGATTATTGCGCGGGGCCTTGCGAAGCGCAATCAGGCCGCATCAGTCCGTGAGAATCACCACGACCATTCGATGATGCCGTCTCGGCATCTGCATGAGGCCGTGTGAACCTTCATTGTCCGGTTTCCTGCCTGGTATGCGAAATGGGTTTTCTGTCGCAAATGTCGCTTGTGGCAAGGCATAGGGCAATGGATAAATACGCCTCAGTATCCATCCGCAGGGCCGATGAAGCGATTTGTGCATTCCGCGATCTGCATCTGCCGTTGGATCGCATCTTTCCGGCCCTGACGAATGGCAAGCACCGGAAATTTCCGGGACCTTTCCATGCACGGGACGGATTCTGTCACGGGCATATACCTGTTGTCCGGGGGACTGTTCCTGTTTTCGATCCAGGATGCCATCATCAAGTCCTTCAGTGATGATTATTCCCTTCTCCAGATCGTATTCACGCGCAGCGCCACTGCGCTGATCATGATCTTCACGGTCATGCTGGTGACCGTGCGCCCGCCGGCATTCCGCATACACGGGCCCTGGCCCATTCTGATCAAGGGAAGCTGCGCTTTCCTGAGCTATCTGTGCTACTACATGGCATTGACCAGGCTGCCCCTGGCGGATGCCGCCACCATTGCTTTTTCCGCGCCCATCATGGTGACGGCAATGTCGGCGCTGCTTTTCAGGGAGCGGGTGGGGTGGCGCCGTTGGGGGGCGGTGCTGCTCGGTTTTGTCGCCATCATCCTGGTTGTGGGCCCGAAGGGACACTTCAACAACCCTGCGGTGCTGCTTGCCCTGGGGGCAGCCTTTGCCTATGCGGTCTCCACCATTGTGACCCGTTACATCGATGCCCGCGACACGGCGGCCACGGCAGCGTTCTATTCCATGGCGACATTCCTGTTCTGGAGCATCGTCTGCAGCCTGGCGGTGTTGGTATTCTGGCCCGAGGAGGCAGGAGGCTCAGGCCCGCTTGCCTTCCTGTTGCGTGACTGGAAAACGCCGAGCGAGATTGACCAGTGGCTGCTGGTGTTGCTTGGACTGATCGCCACCGGCGGATTCTACTGCTTGGTAAAGGCGTATATGGTTGCTGAATTCAGCGCCGTTGCGCCCTTCGAGTACCTGTATATCCTGTGGGGGGCGATGTTCGGGTTGATTCTTTGGGGTGAAATTCCCTCCGTGACGACCATGGCGGGAATCGTCCTGCTGGTGACCAGCAATCTCTGGATTTTCAGGCGCGAGGTGGCGCTCCGCACCCGCAACGCGTTCCGGCGCCCCAGGATTCCGCACCGCTGAATTCCCATCGGCCCCGGCTCCGGAAGACCGGGGCATTGCCGTGCCGGCGGGCTTGCTGAATAATCCGGACCTTGCCGCCTACCACAATCCGACGCTTCTCCCATGTCATCACAATCCCGGATCACCATTGAGGAATTCTACCGGCTCACGGAAGCCGAGCTGCCGCTCATGGCCTACCTGAACGTCGACCTGGTGAAGCTGGATCCCGTGGAAACGATCCTGCGCGCCCGCTGCGAGGAAGCCAGCCTGAGACC
Source organism: Gammaproteobacteria bacterium (assembly GCA_022827325.1). GTDB lineage: Bacteria > Pseudomonadota > Gammaproteobacteria > Arenicellales > Poriferihabitantaceae > VYFG01. The sequence continues at coordinate 8,338 of JAJDTE010000046.1, forward strand.
CGGCGGAACCGTCGCCGGTCCGGTGATGATGGCACTGGCGGATGCCGCGTTCTTTGCCGTGATCATGGCCAACATCGGCATGGTGAAGCTGGCGGTCACGACCAGCCTGTCGATCAACTTCCTCCGGAAGCCGGGCCCCGGCGATCTCGACTGTCACGCGGGCATACTGAAACTCGGCAAGCGTCTCGCGGTGTGCGAGGCGCGGCTGTACAGCGAAGAGTTCGGCAGGGACGAGCCTGTGGCACATGTCACCGGCACCTATTCCATTCCCCCTTCCTGAAACCTGAGGCCGCAATCACCGCAAATGAGGTGCAGTCCGGGCCTGCCCCAGGCGTTCGCCCCGCATCCGGTGCAGGAGTATCGGGTCTTGTTGCGTGAGGAACGGGTTTTGACGGAATCCCAGGCCACCTCTTCGCCGGCAGCGGCAGTGGGGACCGGTGCCAGAAGGGCAGGGGCCTGTTCCCGCACTTCCAGCAGCCATTCACTGGCATTTTCCTGGTCATGGCCCCTGGGTTGGCAGGATTCCTGCCAGGCCGGCTCGGTATCCGTCCACTCTAGCCGGTATTCGCCGCGGCACAATTCGTAGCAGGCGGCGAGAAACCTGCCGTCCGGCCTGGGATAGTCGGACATCGACTGTCCGGTGCTCCGACCCCCGGGCAGGCCGGTGCTGCTGGGAACGAGTCCGATGGCTTCCATCTTCTCCGACCATTCACGGTTGTGGTAGCCGGGACGGCTCTTTTGATTTCCGTGAACGTACTGCCAGAGGTGACACTGCTCGTGGACCAGTGTCTGCAGGACATCGATCACGCGGTGCCGGGCAAAATAGGCGGGATTCAGGGCAATCTCGTGGGCCTTGAACCCTTGTCCGTCCACCCAGCGTTCCGGGGAAAAATAACCCATGGTGTTCCTGCTGCGCTGCAGCGTCAGCATGCACCGGGGGAGGGTGCCGCCGAACAGGCGTCCGTTGAAGTGATCAAAAGCCTCGCTGAGAAGGCCGTAGAAGGCGTCGGTCGGACTGGGTTGCATGACAAGATTGTATCGTACGAAACACATATTCCAGGACCACTGCCGCACCTGGCTCCGAAGTACGCTGGAAATGAACGACAACAGAGCATTAAATTATTAATTAACAATATATTATGATTAATTATTACTCTAATATATGAACACGGGAATATGCAGATTTCAATCGCATTAGTTTTGTTCATGGTGTCGGGTCTGCTGCTGCGCCCCGACACGTGGCGGGCCAACGCCGAGACCTGTGTTATCTCAATGGTTATCCCAAGGAAAACAGCCGGGAATACGGCCGGATCCGGCACCTCTTCCTGGCAATCATCGGCGACCGCGACAGGGTGGTCAGCAACGGGATTCACATCCTGGCCCTCAACTGGCAGGCTTTTCCTCAGCAGGAGAAAGTGAAAAAGAAGTGTGCGGGCGCAGACGCGCTCACGGAAAACCAGGCCATAAAATGGCCTTAGAAAAGCAGCTCGAGGGCTGGGGAGTCACAGGGAAAGTTCGGATTGGGAACCAAGACGCACCAGACTTAAGACGTCCTTGCCCTTTTTCCTGTAATTCAGAATCAGGTCTGGCCTGACATGACAATCCCGAAATCCCTTCCATGTGCCACCCAAGGAATGGTCATGGTATTGTGGCGCCAGAGAAAGTTCAGCAGCCAGAGCCGATAGCACTGTGTTCAGGTCACTGGCAAGGGACGCCCGGGGCTGGCCTTTCGCTTCACGATTGTAGTCGCGTCTGAATTGGTGGGTTCAATCTTCCGCATTCAGATCTTCCAACAGTTCCTTCGCGGTGGAGAACCGGGGCAGGTTCCCCCGCCGCGCCTCCTTCATTGCCGCAATGGTGGTTTCACTGGGAATCAACGGTTCGAAAGGAAGCGCCTTTTCCCGGGCGATTCGGGTGAGCAGAAGCCGCACCGCGTCCGACACGGTGAGACCCATTGCGGCCAGGACGGCAGCCGCCTCTTCTTTGACTTCGCCGTCGATACGGGCTTGTACAAGTTGGTTGGCAGGCATTGATGGGTCCTCGGTAGTGAATTACATTGTAATGCATTGTTGCTACCGGTCAGCCCGTCGCTCGTTTTTTTCCCGGATACGGACCATGCCAGGCAACAGCCGGCGGATCAGTTGGGGCTTGACCTCCGGTGGTTTTATCGCCAGGGCCTCCAGGAACGAGCAGGATCGATTTTTCGGCCCTGGGGCGGGCCATCCCCCTCCGTTCGAATCCCGGAAAACGCCATACAGGCTATTTGAAGCAGATCCCGCACCAGGAGATCGTCAGCATCGCACGATCGGGCCACCTGCCGCACCAGGATGCCCCGGAATCCGTCGCGCGCCTGATCCGCAGGTTCTGTATGAATATGGGAATTACCAGTAACTGATTGCCGCCGAATAGATATTCTCCATGTCCCGCTGATCGGCAATACGCGGGGCATTGTTGATGGCCCGTGTCTGGCGGATGGAGGACGCCGCGAGATTCTTGATGTCTTCCGGCCCGAAGCCGACCCCGCTGAGTCCATTGGGTCCATGCGTGTCCCGCATCAGCCGGATCATCTTGTCAGCGACGATTCCCCCGGCATCGTCCACCGTGGCGTCGCCTGTTTCAACACCCAGACTGGACGCCGCCTCCAGGTGACGCTCGGGGGCGCCTTCGGCGACAAACCGGAAGATGGCCGGCGCGCTGACCATCACGCTGATACCGTGGGGGACGAACGGCGAAGGGACCTGGTATCCCTCGGTGGTGACATCTTCCATCAGGTGGGTCACCCCGTAGGACATGGCATGAGCCAGGTGGGTGCCGCTGTTCCCGAAGGCCATTCCCGCCAGGGTGGCGCCCCACATGAGTTGGTCCCGGGCTTCGTTGTCCGTGGCATCGCTGACACCACGAACCAGGTACTCATCGACAATCTCCAGGGCCCGCCTGGCCGACATGTCGCTCCAGGGATTCGCACCCTGCAGCAGGGTGCGGCCATTCGGGTCGGCCACCCTGTCCCACCGGGTGTAGGCCTTGGCGGTATAGCATTCTATGGCGTGGCACATCAGATCGTAGCCCGTGGAAGCGATGACATTGGCCGGCAGCGTATCGGTGCAGGCAGGGTCCACCAGAGCCTCGTCCGGCAACATATACGGAGATCCGAGGACGAATTTCGTGTTGAGATCACTAAGCCGGACGACCGACACCGAGGTGCATTCGGAACCGGTTCCGGAAGTGGTGGGACAGGCGATATGGGGCAGCAGCGGACCGGGCACGGGCCGGCCGGGTCCCGCCGGAGGGCCGAGATAATCGGTGAATTCAGCCGGATACAGGGCGTAGACCATGCCGGCCTTGGCGGTATCCATGGAGGAACCGCCGCCGACCGAAACCACGCTGTCGAAATTGCCCTCGCGGAGGAATTCCGCTGCTGCAATAAAGGTCCTGTCGTCAGGCTCGATCCGGATGTCGGAGAACACCGCGACATCGATTCCGTTTTTCTTCAGTCCGCGAAGGGCGGTATCCACGTAGGGGCCGTCACGCAGGAAGGGGTCGGTGAACAGGGCCACCCGGGAAAATCCACGGCCCTTGGCGCGCTCACCGAGTTCGGACAGGCATCCCCGGCCGAAGGTGAGCTTGGGCATCATGACGGTGAAGGTATCGGCACCTTGCTCGCAGGGAGAAAAATACTGGCAGGCCATATTGCGAAAGGTCAGTTGGGGTTAGGGGGCGGTTGTTCACGAGACGCTATCTTGTCCAGGATGCGCTGCTCCACCTGTGCCATGTCCTCCAGGACTTGGCGTATATCCTCCTGTTGCTGGAGCAGGACCGCCCTGTGCTTGTCGATTACCCGGAGCACGTAGCGCGATTGGGCATCTTCTCCCGATTCGCTGTCATAGAGTTCCAGGGTTTCCCGTATTTCCGCCAGGCTGAATCCCAGTCTCTTGGCACGCAGAATCAGTCTCAGCCGGACCCGGTCCCGTTCCCGGTAAATACGCCGGGTGCCATCACGCTCCGGCGCCAGCAGCCCCTCGTCCTCGTAGAAACGGATGGTGCGCGCGGTGATGTCGAATTGCTCGGCCAGGCCGGAAATGGTGTAGCGGCTCGTCATGGTCATACAGTGTACGGAATATTGACGTTTACGTAAACGGCATGCGACACTCAAATTCTGTCCCGGACCGGTTCCACCATGCTCCAAAAGCTAAAGCCCCCGACCCCCGGCCCAGAGCGTAACGTCGATATCCCGCATGTCCGCTTCATTACTGCGGCCAGCCTGTTCGATGGGCACGATGCCGCCATCAACATCATGCGGCGGATTCTCCAGGACTGCGGCGCCGAGGTCATACACCTGGGGCACAACCGTTCCGTGGAGGATATCGTTACCGCCGCATTGCAGGAGGATGCGCAGGCCATCGCGGTCAGCTCCTACCAGGGCGGCCACATCGAGAACCTTAAGTACATGGTGGACATGCTGCGCGAGCGGGGAGGGGAGGATATCCGGGTGTTTGCCGGCGGCGGCGGCGTAATCGTTCCCGGGGAGATCCGGGAACTCGAGGACTACGGCGTCACCCGGGTGTATTCCCCCGAGGATGGCCAGTCCATGGGGCTTGAGGGAATGATCCGGGAAACCATCGCGCTCAGCCTCTTCGATCCGGCCGCCAGGGCGCCTGAGGATCCGGATGAGCTGTCCGCCGAGAACTGGCGTCCACTGGCGCATTATCTCACCGCGCTGGAAAACGGCGCCATCGGGGAATCCGGGCTGCGCGCCCTGCGGGACCGGGCGGCGTCGCTGGAAAGCCCGGCCCCGGTACTGGGCATTACCGGCACCGGCGGCGCCGGCAAGTCCTCGCTCACGGATGAACTGATCCTCCGGTTCCGCCTGGGCCAGAACGAGTCGCTCAGGATCGCCCTGGTCGCCGCGGACCCCTCCCGGCGGCGTACCGGCGGCGCATTGCTGGGGGACCGCATCCGGATGAACGCCATTGCCCATCCGAACATATTCATGCGCTCGATGGCCACCCGGGAGTCCGCATCCGAACTGCCCGCCACCATGGCGGATATGACCGCGGCATGTCAGGTAGCCGGCTTCGACCTGGTGCTGGTGGAAACCCCGGGCATCGGCCAGGGCAATACGGCCATCGACGACCTGGTGGACCTTTCCCTGTACGTCATGACTCCGGAGTACGGCGCCCAGAGCCAGCTGGAAAAGATCGACATGCTGGATTTTGCGGACGTGGTGGCGATCAACAAGTTCGACCGCAAGGGCGCCCAGGACGCCTACCGTGACGTCTGCAAGCAGGTTCAGCGGAACCGCCGGGCCTTCGGCGAGCCCCCGGCATCGATGCCGGTATTCGGCACCATGGCCGCGCGGTTCAACGACAGCGGCTTGACCGCCCTGTATCACGAAATCCTGGACCGGCTGGCCGCCATCGGCCTGAATGTCACGGACGACTCCCTGCCACGGAGGGACATCCGGTACCCGGCCGATGAAGTCATGCTGATTCCCCCGGCACGGGTGCGCTATCTGAGCGAAATCGCCGAAACCGTGCGGGATTACAAGTCAAGTGTCCGGCAGCGGTCGGCCCTTGCCCGGGAGCGCCAGCAGCTGACGGCGTCGATATCGATGCTGGAAGCCGCAGGGGAAGCCGTGCCGGAAGCCCTGGTGTCCCTGTCCGTGGAACGGGAAGAGTCCCTGGGCGAGGAGGCGCGGCGGGTGCTCGTGGAGTGGCCGGAGCGCCGTGCTGCCTATCGGGATGATGAACTGGTTGTCCGGGTCCGGGACCGGGAGAGCCGCAGCCCCCTCGTTCGGACCACGCTGTCGGGCACCCGCCTGCCGCGCATTGCCCTGCCGTCCTTCGAGGACCATGGCGAACTGCTCAAGTGGCTGATGCTGGAAAACCTCCCGGGCAGTTTCCCGTTTACCGCCGGCGTGTTTCCGCTCAAGCGAGACAACGAGGCGCCCACCCGGATGTTCGCCGGCGAGGGCGACGCCTTCCGCACCAACCGCCGTTTCCGGGAGCTTTCGGCGCACGCCGAGGCCAAGCGGCTGTCAACCGCCTTCGATTCGGTGACCCTGTACGGATGCGATCCGGACGAGCGCCCGGACATTTACGGCAAGGTCGGCAACTCCGGGGTGTCCATCGCTACCCTGGACGATATCCGGGTGCTCTACGACGGCTTCGATCTGTGCGATCCCATGACTTCCGTGTCCATGACCATCAACGGTCCGGCCCCGATCATTCTAGCCATGTTTCTGAACGCGGCCATCGAGCAGCAGCTTGACCGGTTCAGGGAGCAGAATGGCCGGGAACCCGGTGAGGACGAGGCGTCGTCGGTGCGCCGGTGGACCTTGGAAAACGTCCGCGGAACCGTGCAGGCGGACATCCTGAAAGAGGACCAGGGCCAGAATACCTGCATCTTCTCCACGGAGTTCGCGCTCAAGCTGATGGGGGACATCCAGGAGTACTTCGTGGAGCACAGGGTGCGGAACTTCTACTCGGTTTCCATCTCCGGATACCACAT
>JAJDTE010000157.1:0-4878 GCA_022827325.1 Gammaproteobacteria bacterium
TATTCGGCCAACCAATTACAGCAACAACAATCATGTCGGTTCCGAAACTTCAGCCCCTGATGCTGCCGATCCTCCAGGCCCTGGGTGACGGTGAGTTGGCAAGCAGACAGACAGTCGGCAACCGCGTTGCAGCGGCCCTCGGACTTTCCGAAGACGATATCCGCAAGCTGGGCAAGACCGGGAATGCGAAGCATCCGGTTTTCCGGAGCCGGATAAAGTGGGGCATCAGGAATCTGAGAAAGGCCGACCTTGTGATATTCACATACAAAGGTCGGGAGAGCCTTTACCGGCTTACGGAAGAAGGTGGAAAAGTGCTGTCGCAGGAACCTTTCGGCATTGTATGCAACAGGTTCGGGGAGTATCGGCTGCAAGCCAAGGGCAACGATCCCGTACAACCTGAACCGGAACCGGCCCGGCATGATGGTTCGGCAGAACTGGCGGAAGAGATTCCGGAAGAAACCCTGGCCCGCATCGATCAGGAACTGACCAGGAATCTGAAGAAGGACATACTGGAACGCATCCGGATCGCGCCGCCGGTTTTTCTGGAATATCTGATCCGTGATCTGCTGGTCGCAATGGGATACGGCGACGGCGACATGACACAGGGCACCGTGAACGGAGGCCCGGGCGATGGCGGTATCGACGGCGAAATCTGGCAGGACAAATTGCGCCTCGACCGTGTGTACTTCCAGGCGAAAAGGTTTCGCGAGGCCGCATCCATCGGCGAGCCGGCACTGCGAAACTTTGCCGGGGCACTCGATGCTAGGGGCGCGTCGAAAGGCGTATTCATCACCACGGCGACCTTTTCCCGGAGTGCGGAAAAGTATGTGCAGATCAGCCCCAAGCAGATTGCCCTGGTTGATGGGGAAAGGCTCGCGGGGCTGATGATCCAGCACGGTGTCGGCGTGCGAACGGAACCGTCGAAGACGGGCGGTGCGCTCGAATACAGTACCAAAGAGATCGACGAGGACTATTTCAATGGCTCTTCATGACGCCAAAGCAAACTGATCTATCTTATTGGTATGGCCTTCAACAGAGGCAGAAATCTGATGGCGGTGGTGCAAGCAAATTCTCCCTGAAGTCTCGTCAGGGTTAATAACCAAGAATACTGTATGCGTAACTATCAAACAAAGCTAGAGCTTGCGTGGCAAATTGGCGAAAGCCTGGTCGTATCCGGATTAGAGATTGAGACCAGACTGCTGGGGAAAGATTTCTCGCTTGAATTTTGCAACATCAATGGGAACTCTGGTGAGATGTGATGCAGTCAACGAGATGCAATGGTGAACGCGGATGAGCTTGCGGATCAAGAACGTTGGAAACCGGCGAGAGTCTCTCCTGCAGAGCCTCGACGACAGTGGATGTGGCGGTCCGACATTGCATTTCGCCAAGCTGATGGCGGACGCGCCAGGTTGCCAGCCCGCGCAGTGCAAAATCATCGGGTACTATCGTACGTTCCTGTTTGAGTTTCCCTGTGCTTATCTTGTGGAAGCTTTCGGACACAGGATAGTGTACACGGATTCCGGGGTCAGGGCCGTAATCGTATCCAACCTTCCCGATTACTTTGAAAGTGCTTTGGTCTGCCCATCGCACTACTCCATCGACATATCGTTGCGCGCAGGTGTCCACGCAACATATGCCAAAGCGCTGGAACAGGCTGATCGGCGTACTGCGCAAACTTTCCCGTTTTTCCTCGTGATCGAGGAAAACAGGACTCTTCCTCCAACGGCGCTCGATAAGGGAGAGTGTCTTACAATACCTGAATATCAGGATGGACAGGAGATGATTGAAGGAGGCAGAAAAGGAGCAAGGGCGCTGATTGCGGTAAAGACAATAGACGGGTCGTGGCCCGAGTTCAAAAGCGACATGCATCGCGTCAATACCGTACTTGCGGCTGTCAAAGTGGAACAGAAAACCACGGATCCCATAAGGGAATTACATCAGTGTTCCTGTTTCGTAAGCGAGGATGGGCAATCCGTCTATCCTCTGATCCCGACTATGAAAGCGCGGGCGTCGTCAATTGCCAATATTGATAATGCGGCCATTATCGATAAGGCGAACAGAATAGAGGCGATGCTTCAGGGTATGACTCGGGAATCGGATCCGAATGCGTTGGAGTTGTTCGACTCTATCGTGCTGGACGAGTTGGAAGACGATAATTTCCTGCGCCTTTGGTACCTACGTCTGTGGCAGGCGCTCAATGATTCGCAGGGATACCTTGGTCATCCACAACTGTGGAATGCTGACGTCGTGATAGCGGGAAAGCATACACCCAGGGAACTCAACCACTATCGGAACAAAATCGCTCATTGGCATACAGGCAGAATAGACTATCAATTCCTGAACGATCTGCAGTGCACCGCAATGGAATTGATGCGCAGGAAGTTTCAACGCAAATGAGCCAAACGATGCAGAAGCCGAACCTGCTGGATCGTGACAAATGGTTTCCGGCATGTCGTAACCCTCCATTGCCGAAGGCCGATATCGGCATTTTGATTTGAAAGCAGCCATTCCAACTAGGTGTCACAGATGCCGGAGCAGCAATATTCTCTTCCCGACACGCTATGCGCGCAAATACCGTTTGGGTCGCTTTTTTTGCCGCCCCGCCGAGTCTTGCTGGAAATCGCCTGGCACCAGAGCCGTGATATGATTCCGGACACCACTCCAGCCAGTGGACCATGACCCGCCGCCAACTCCCCATCGGCATCCAGTCCTTCCGGAGAATCCGGGAACAGAACTGCTACTACGTCGACAAGACCCCCCATATCAGGCGGCTGGTCGGCATGGGGGATTTCTACTTCCTGTCCCGGCCCCGGAGGTTCGGCAAGAGTCTCTTGGTGGATACCCTGCGGGAACTGTTCGAGGGCAACGAACCCCTGTTCCGGGGTCTTCACATCCATGACCACTGGGACTGGTCAATCAGGCACCCTGTGGTGAGACTTAGCTTCGGTGGAAAATACAACGAACCGGAGGATGTCGGGCGCAGTATCCTGAATCAATTGATCTGGATCGAGGAACAGGCACAGTTGGAGTTGCCTGAGACTCCGGCCCCGACCGGCCCGGAACGTTTGCAGGATATCCTGCGCCGTCTGCACCATGCCACCGGCCAACGGGTTGTGGTTCTGGTAGACGAGTACGACAAGCCGATTCTGGATGTGCTGGAGGATTCGGATCTCGCGAAGGCGAACCGGGACTATCTCCGCGGTTTCTATGGAATCATCAAGGACAGTGCCGAGCATGTCCGCTTCGTCTTCGTCACCGGGGTCAGCATGTTCTCCAGGGTGAGCCTCTTTTCCGGCCTCAACAATCTCCGGAACATCAGTCTCGATCCGGAATTTGCCACGGTCTGCGGTTATACCGACACCGATCTGGACACGGTCTTCGCTCCGGAACTACCGGGACTCGACCGGGACGAGGTCCGGAAATGGTACAACGGCTACTACTGGCTCGGAGACGAGAAGCTCTACAATCCCTTCGACCTCCTCTTGCTGTTTCAAACCCGCAATTTCAAATCCCACTGGTTCGAGACCGGCTCCCCCACCTTCCTGTTCCGGATGATGATGGAGCGGGAGATCAGCCCGATGGCACTGGAGAAACGCGTCACGGACGAGAAACTGGTCTCGAACTTCGATATCGAGAACATCGGTATTGATGCACTGCTGTTCCAGACCGGATACCTGACCATCACTAGTGAAGAAAGGCGGGGCCCGAGAACCCTCTACACGCTGGACTATCCCAACTTCGAGGTTCGGCAAAGTCTCAATGACGGACTACTGGGATATATCACCGGGCCGGAGAACGGGGTTGCGGACCAGGGGGATGAACTCGGCGATCTTCTGGTCGCCAACGACTTCGACGGGTTCGCGGATCACTTGAGATCGTTCTTCGCCGGAATCCCCTACCAGTGGCAGGGCAGCAACGGTCCCGCCCGCTACGAGGCCTGGTACGCCGGGATGCTGTACGCCTGTTTCCGGACCATCGGCCTGGACATCCGGGTGGAGGATTCATCGAGCCGGGGCCGTGCGGACATGGTGGCGCTCCATGGCGGCCAGGTGTTCGTGTTCGAGTTCAAGATGGCCGACGGGAAAGACGACAGGGACGACGCTGCCCGACAGGCCATCAAGCAGATCCGGGAAAAGGGCTATGCCGAAAAATACCGGGACCGGAACAAGCCGGTCCACCTGATCGGCGTGGCCTTCGGCCGGGACCGGAGCCCGGCGGCGGTGAAGGTGGTCCCTGCCTGAGTCTGGCCCCGGGGTGGTCAAGCCGCCGTGGAATCATGGCTGCACCCATCTGAAAATGGTGATATTCGACCATGTGCTGGACCAGCGCGTGGAGACCTGGCTCGAATGCCACCGCCGAGCCTTCGAATGGTTTGGCGGGGTGCCGGCGAGGCTGATCATCGACAACCCCAAGTGCGCGATCACGAAGGCCTGTTTCCACGATCCGGTTGCCCAGCGCGCCTACGCCGAATATGCCGAAGGTTACGGCTTCAGGATCGATGCCTGGCCGACGCCAACGGGCAGCTGCGCGAGTGGATCCTCGGCAAGGCGGGCAACCGGATCCACGGCAGCACCCGCGAGCAACCCCTCGGCCTGTTCGCCATGGAAAAGCCCGCCCTGGGTCCCCTGCCGGACCAGCCGCCGGAAGCCGCCGCCTGGGCGAAGGTCAAGGTCCACAGGGATGGCCATGTCCATTATGACAAATGCCTCTACTCCGTGCCCTACAGGTTCGCCGGGCAGTTCCTGTGGCTGAAGGCGGCCCCCCTGACGGTGTGGATCTACGTAAGCGGTTGTTCTGTGACGTCCTTGCTCTGTTGATCTCCGATCCCTACGTTGCGTCTCCTTCTCATCAACCAGGAGACACAAGATGTCACAACCA
>JAJDTE010000063.1:0-47232 GCA_022827325.1 Gammaproteobacteria bacterium
GATACAGCCAGCCTCCGGATGGATTCGCAGGTAGCTGGCAATGCCGGCGGGACGGCCGTTCGCATCCAGCACGGTATGGAACAGGGGATCCTTGCCGGTGCAGTACGCCCGCAGCCAGTCCGCGTAGTCCTCCGGGTTGGAGAACGGGCCATAGGGAAGATAGGTCCAGTTGCTCCCGGAGTCGTCCTGCCGCTTGGCTTCGAAGAGCTCCTCGGCCTGGGTGTCCGCGTCGAGGGGCACTACGCTGCAGTGCTGTCCCCGTATCGGGGTCGGCGGGGGAAATGGCCTTGGCAGCTTGTCCGGAACCGGGAAGCCGATGGGCTGGCCAAGGGTATTGAAGTGTTCCTTCATGGGTTTTTCGGTTGATAAATGGATGATTTCATGTACGGGCATGCTGTGGGCGGTGCCGGCGGCGATCCGGGTTTCCGGGTGATGCCTCGACTTGGCGCCCGGGTGACAACCATAGCAGGATGTCGGCTTTCGGCAACCCTGTTTTGCCGGCGCTCGGGATCAAGTGGACATTCATGGGCCGGCGTCGCGGAAGGGCACCCGCCCGGAGGATGCGGATCACGGGAATCCGGCTGGACAGGGTTGCTCCCATGTCACGGAGCCACCGGATTTCGTCGCATCGGGAGTATTTTGACACGGGTGTTACAGTCCGCCCTGTCTTATTCTACGCGGTGTCATGAAGCGGGAATAGATCACTGGCGTTCCCTGTGCCTTCCGCGCCCATTTGCGCAGACCCGCCGGACAGGATCCGGCGATGCCGCTTTCACTCCGGACTTTCGTGAACGCCGCCCGTCCCGCCCTGCGCCTGCTTGGCGACTTCGTGGCGACAGTCCCGCCTGACCTGTCGGTCGGGGTTCGCGGGGCGGTCCGAAACAGCATCGTCGACGTTTTCGGGTGCATCCTGGGCGGGGTCCGGATGCCGGTGGCCGTGGCGTCCGAGAAGACCATGCGGTCCCTTGGCGCCGATCATGGAAGTGCGCGGGTGTTCGGCACCGCGCACGGGGCGCCGGCGCATACCGCGGCCATGCTGAACGCCGTCTCCGGCCATGCCCTCGAATTCGACGACTGGGAGATTCCGGGCAATACCCATCCGAGCGTGGTGCTGTTTCCCGCGCTGCTTGCGGTCATGGAAGAAGGCACCTCGGGCATGGACCTGCTGACGGCCTATGTTGCCGGTTTTGAGGTCATTGCCCGCCTTGGCGAAGCGCTGAATTTCGAGCATTACGATGCCGGCTGGCATTCCACCGCCACCCTGGGCTCCATCGGTGCGGCGGCGGCCGTGGCGAGGCTGCACGGACTGTCCCCGGTCCAGACCGCCCATGCGCTGTCCATCGCGATCAGCAGGGCCTCCGGGCTGACCTGCCAGTTCGGTGCGGACACCAAGGTGCTGCAGGCCGGATTCGCGGCCGAAAACGGCGTGGTCAGCGCCGCATTGGCCGCACAGGGCGCAACCGGAAGACTGGAAGCCCTGGAACATCCGTGCGGTTTCGCGGCCCTGATGGCCGGGGTGCCGCCGGAACGGATCGGCGCCGCCCTGGAGAAGCTGGGAAATCCGCTGGCCGTGGCAGAGTACGGCATCCTGATCAAGCCCTGGCCAAGCTGCGGCTATACCCATCGCATCATGTGTTGTGCGCTGGAACTGGCCAGGATGCACGCTGGTGCCGGGGCCGTTCACGCCATCGACCTGCACCTGCCGGACTTCCATGCGGCAATACTTCCATTCCACCACCCCATGGATCGGCGCGAGGCACTGTTCAGCCTGCCTTTCGTGGCTGCCATGGGACTGGCCCGCGAAGGCCTCACCCTGGATGACCTCGACCAGGAGCGTTGGCAGGATCCGGATATTGCCCGCCTGATCGAATGCACGAATGTCCATCCGTTCAGGCCTTCACGGCCGGCATTGAACTACGACCCTCTCGAGCCGGACCGCATGCGGCTCACACTGCCGGACGGGCGGCAGCCGGAGGCCGTCTGTGCACTGCCGCTCGGCACACCGGAATTTCCCATGTCCGATGAGGCGGTGGTGGAGAAGTTCCGGCAAAACGCCGGGCACGGCTCCGATGCCGACCTGGAGGAATTGATGGCTTGGCCGGAGACATACTGCGCGCGGTCGCTTTTTGAACGCATCGGAGACTTGACATGCATGGCACCCGAAGTACGAGTGGCGTGAACGGCCAGAAGAGGGCGAGGGGCGGGAGGGCCGCCCGCCGAAGTGCGCGCAGCGAGGGCGCGGGCGGCGGTGTCAGCCCGGCTGTCTGGCCGGGGCTGGAAGGCGGGCGGTACAAGCCCCTGGACGAGAATGCGGTGCAGGCGGTGCACGAGACCGCCCTGCGCATCCTGGCGGAAATCGGCATCCAGGGTGCCACGGCCCGCTGCGTGGATACCGTGGTGGCGGCCGGTGGCAGGGTGACTGCCGGAGGGGGCCGGCTGCTGATGCCGGCGGAACTGGTGGAGCGCATGCTGTCGGTGGCGGGACGAGGATTCAGGCTGCATGGCCAGGATGCCCGGCATGACCTGGACCCCGTCGGCACCCGGATCCATCTCGGCACTTCTGGCGCCGCGGTGCATGTCATTGACAGCGAGACCTGCGCCGTCAGGGACTCCACCCTGCAGGATCTCTACGACATGGCCTGCCTGGCGGACGCGCTGCCGAACATTCACATGTTCCAGCGTACCGTGGTGGCCCGGGATATCCCGGAAACCTACGACATGGAGATCAATACCGCGTATGCCTGCACACTGGGGACGGCCAAACCGGTCGGGACGAGCTTCTCATCCCGTGACACCATGCGCGACGCCGTGGAGATGTTCCACCTGATCGCAGGTGGCGAGGCGGCATGGCGTGCGCGGCCGTTCTGCTGCGTGTCGACCTGCTTCATCGTGCCGCCCCTGACGTTCGCCGAGGAGGCGCTCGGCATCATCGAAACCGCGGCGGAAACCGGCACACCGCTCAAGCTGGTGGCCGCCGGCCAGGCTGGCGCCACCAGCCCGGCCACCCTGGCCGGGGCGGTGGCGCAGCAGACGGCGGAGGTACTGGCGGGGTTGGTGTACGTCAACCTGCTGAATCCGGGACATCCGGCACTGTTCGGTGCATTGCCCTTCATTTCCGACCTGCGCACCGGGGCCATGTCCGGGGGCAGCGCGGAGCAGGGGGTGTTGATGGCGGCCTGTGCCCAGATGGCCCAGCATTACGGTATCCCCTGCGCGGTCTCGGCCGGAATGACGGATTCGAAGATGCCGGACTACCAGGCGGGCTACGAAAAGGGCATCACCGAACTGCTGAGTGCCCTGGCCGGGGCCAACCTGATCTACGAGGCCGCCGGCATGTACGGATCGCTCCTCGCCGCCTCCTGCGAAAGCTTCGTGCTGGACAACGATCTCATCGGATCCGTGCTGCGGGCAACGCGGGGGATCGATGTCAGCGAAGAAGCCCTGGCATTCGATGTGATCCAGGAGGTGTGCATCAATGGACCGGGCCATTTCCTCGGTCACGACCAGACCCTGGGCCGGATGCAGACGGACTATTTCTATCCGGCACTGGCGGATCGCAGCACTCCGGAACAATGGCGCGAGAGCGGCGCGGAGGATCTCCTTGAACGGGCACGGCAAAAGACCCGGAAGATCCTCGATGGACCGAGGCCGATGCATGTTGCCCGGGAAGTGGACCGGGTGATCAGGGACCGGTTTGACATCCGTCTTTGACCGGGGCATTCCATGATCCCGGCCCCCACGCGGCCCGAGAATTGCCTGTTGCACGGGCCGCGGGAAGCCTGCTGTCGCAAACGCGGGATGGGGTGAAACGAACCGCGTATCGGTAGTCTCCGCCGGTACCGCGGTTCCCGCTGCTTCTGCTGGAAGTTCTCCCGATTCCCCGTATAATGCGTCCGCGGGGTCCAGGGCCCCAGGGACGGCAGTCAAGGCGTCGCATTGTGTTTCGGGATTTCACCCAACCTGCTCGGGGGCCGAGTCGTGCCGTCATTCAACCTGCTTTCCGTCTCCGGCCTGACTGCATTGCCGGGCCATTCCGCCACGCGCCCTTCGCCCCGCTCGGGGGGAATGCCGCGTCCGCGGCACGCGGGCTGCCTGCGACGGTTCCCGGTGCCCGTGGTCGTGACCTGGCATCCATCCCTACCTGTTGTCCTGCGCCGGGGCCAGTGACGGACCATGTTGGATGTCACGGACCCTGCAGGTGACCATGTGAACCGGGAGCCGGGCGTCCCGCTGCGCCGGCTGCTCGCCGTGTTCTGGCGCATCGGCATCCTGTCATTCGGCGGTCCGGCGGCGCAGATCGCGCTCATGCACCGCGTCCTGGTGGAGGAGGAGCGGTGGCTCGATGAGCCAAGGTTCCTCAGTGCGCTCAGCTTCTGCATGCTGTTGCCCGGCCCGGAGGCCATGCAACTGGCCACCTATGCGGGATGGCGGCTTCGCGGGGTGCCCGGCGGCCTGCTGGCAGGCCTTCTGTTCGTGGTCCCGGGCGCCCTGGTGGTGCTCGGGCTGGCAGTGCTTTACATGGCCGTGGGCCATCTGCCGGTCATGGCGGCGCTGTTTCTGGGAGTCAAGGGAGCGGTGCTGGTCATCGTGGTGGAGGCCTTGCTGAAGGTTGCCAGGAAGGCGCTGCGCTCCCCCGTGCACTGGTTCATCGCCGGCTTGGCCTTCATGGCAATCTTCTTTCTGACGGTTCCGTTCCCCGCCATTATCCTGGCTTCCGGCCTGGTGGGATATTTCCTGTTGGGCAGTCAGGGTGCGGCTCAGTCCGGGACCGATCGGGATGGAGGATCGGTATCCGGTACGGCAAGGACGGTGGCGCTGTGGATGGTTGTCTGGTGGACACCGGTATTGCTGCTGGCGGCCATTGGCGGCTACGATGTCCTGGTGCAGCTCGGCAACTTCTTCTCCCGTCTCGCGGTGGTCACTTTCGGCGGTGCCTACGCGGTACTCGCCTACCTTGCCCAGGACGTGGTGACCCATCACGGCTGGCTGACCGCCGGCGAAATGATGGATGGCCTGGGGCTGGCCGAAACCACCCCGGGGCCGCTGATCCTGGTGACGGAGTTTGTCGGTTATATCGCGGGATACCGGGCAGGCGGGGTGGGCCTGGGCATTGCCGGCGCGCTGGTCACGCTCTGGGTCACGTTCGTCCCCTGTTTCCTGTGGATCTTCGCCGGCGCGCCCTTCATCGACCGGCTCACGGCACAGCCGCGGCTGAAAGGCGCCCTCGAATCGATCACGGCGGCGGTCGTGGGCGTCATTCTCAACCTGTCCATCTGGTTTGGTCTGCACGTCCTGTTCATGGATCTGCCGTCCAGGCAGATCGGCCCGGTCAGGCTGTTGATACCGGACTGGCATTCCCTTGACTGGCGGGTTCTGGCCGTCGGAATCGTGAGCGCGGCCATGCTCCTGTGGCGACGGCAGTCACTCATGAGAACCCTGGGCGTCGCGGCGCTGCTGGGCATCGGATTCGGCGCGATGGAACATCTTGCCGGATAGCGGCACCGGCCGGGAGGGGGGAACCCCGGAGACAGGGCACGGCCGCCGGCATCATAACGCCTGCCCCGGCCGGGATGGCGGATCCGTTTCCCGGGTCCGCGGGGATTGTACCGGTCAGATGTCCGCGATGGACTCCAGCAGGTCGTGCTGCGTGATGATTCGCGGCAGGCCCTTGTCGTCGCGCACCATGACCGCAGGGTTGTTGCGGTTGATCATGGATGACAGTACATCCAGCGTGGTGTCCGCCGGCACAAACTGAAACGGCTGCTGCATGACTTCCCTGATGGTTTTCGCCTTCAGGTCCGGCTCCTCGATGAGCTGCTTGAGCAGTTTCGTATCCGAGAGGCTGCCGACGAATTCCCCTTCACCGTCCACCACCGGCAACTGGGATACGTTGACGGAGGTGAGCAGGCCGATGGCATCAGAGACCGTGGCATCCTGGTTGATGGTGGTGAGTGCGTCCTCCCCGCTTTGCTTGTCGATGATATGGTAGGCGGAGGAATAGACGCGCTCCTCTTGGAAGCCGTGGTCCTTCATCCAGGTATCGCTGTAAACCTTGCCGAGATATCGGGTGCCGTGGTCCGGCAGGATGATGACCATGACGTCGTCCTCCCCGAGGTGGTCCTTCGCCCATTCCATGGCGCCCCACACGGCGGAGCCGCAGGACCAGCCGACGAACAGTCCCTCCTCCCGGGACAGCCGGCGGGTCATCACGGCGGCATCCTTGTCGGTGACCTTGACGAAATGGTCGATGAGCGAAAAGTCCACGTTGGCGGGGAGGATATCCTCGCCGATGCCCTCGGTGAGGTAGGGATAGATCTCGTTCTCGTCGAACACTCCGGTCTCCTTGTACTTCTTGAATACGGAGCCGTAGGTGTCGATGCCCACGGTCACGATCTCCGGGTTCTGTTCCTTGAGATACTTGGCAACCCCGCACATGGAGCCGCCCGTGCCGACTCCCGCGGCATAGTGGGTGATCTTGCCCTCGGTGTCGCGCCAGATTTCCGGGCCCGTGGTTTCGTAGTGGGCCACGGTGTTGGACAGGTTGTCGTACTGGTTAGGGTAGTAGGAGTTCTCGATTTCCCTGGTGAGCCGGTCGGCGACCGAGTAGTAGGAACGCGGGTCTTCCGGCGCCACGGCGGTGGGGCAGACGATCACCTCCGCGCCCATGGCGCGCAGGATATCGATCTTCTCCTGGGACTGCTTGTCCGCGAGGGTGAAGATGCACCGGTACCCCTTGGCGATGGCGACCAGGGCGAGGCCCATGCCGGTATTGCCCGACGTGCCCTCGACGATGGTGCCGCCGGGCCGGAGGTCGCCGCGCTTCTCGGCATCCTCGATCATCTTCACTGCCATGCGGTCCTTCATGGAATTGCCCGGGTTGAAGTATTCCACCTTGGCCAGCACGGTCCCCTTGATTCCCTTGGTGACTGAGTTCAGTTTCACCATCGGCGTGTTGCCGATGGTTTCGACGATGGATTCGCAGTATTGCATGGGTTAGCCTCCGGGAATCAAAGCCTGTCAAGGGCCTGCTTGAGGTCGGCAATCAGGTCGTCGGCGGCCTCGAGTCCCGTGGAAAGGCGTACCAGACCATCGGTGATGCCCGCTGCGATTCGCTCCTCCCGCGGCATGTCCGCATGGGTCATGGTGACGGAATGGGTGACCAGGGATTCCACCGACCCGAGATTTTCTGCCAGACTCCAGAGTTCGAGAGTATCCATCAGTTTCTTGCCGGATTCCACGCCGCCCCTCACCTCGAACCAGAGCATGGAGCCATAGCCGCTGGCCTGCTTGTCGACCAGGGCCTTTTGCGGGAAGGACTCCAGTCCGGGGTAGGCGACCCGTTCCACCATGGGATGGGTTTCCAGGAACTGTGCCACCCGCATTGCGTTGGCCGACTGGGCCTCCAGCCGGGTACTCATGGTCTTGCAGCCCTGCAGCGTGAAGAAGGCCACCATGGGCGACATGTTGGAGCCGAGGCAGTTGCGCACGAATCGGATGTCCTCCAGCGCCTGTTCGTCCCGACAGGTGACCGAGCCGCCCACGGTGACGTTATGTCCGTCCATGAACTTGGTGGTGCTGTGCCAGGTGATGTCCGCACCCAGGTCCAGCGGTCTCTGGTAGAAGGGCGTGAGGAAAGTGTTGTCCACCGCGTGGGGAATGTCGCGCCCCCGGGCGATTTCCGAGATCGCCGCGATATCGGAGATCTTGAGCGTGGGATTGGCCGGGGTTTCCGTGATGATCAGGCGGGTGTTGTCACGGATGGCGTTGCGGACATTGTCCGGGTCCGACGTGTCGACCATGCTGTAGGCCAGTCCGAAACGGCTCAGGACCCGGGTGGTGAGCCTGTGGGTGCCGCCATAGACCACGTCGGAGATCACTGCGTGATCGCCGGCGTTGCACAGCGCCATCATCAAGGCGCTGGTGGCCGCCATGCCGGTGGAGAAACAGGCCGTTCCGATCCCGTTCTCCAGCGAGGTGATGCGGTTTTCCAGGGCCACGACCGTGGGGTTGCCGGAGCGGGTATAGGAATATCCTTTGGCAAGGTACTCGTCCACGGAATCCTGGACATAGGTGGTGGACTGGTAGATTGGCGTAAGGATGGCTCCAGTCACGGGATCCGGCGCTACGCCGGCATGAACTTCCCGGGTCTTGAAATCTGCGGTTCTCTCTGTCATGAATCTTTTCCCCGATGGGGATGGTTGGGTGGTGTCGATGCCCACTGAATGCCTATGAACTGCGCCGCGGACCCGTAATGCGGTGTCCGGTGAATACAGGCAGCAAGAATTTCAGCGTTTCAGGGAACGTGTCTGATTATCTCCTCCGGGAGATCCGGACTGAGTCAGGGCTGATTCTGTTCGGGATTGGCCGGCATTTCAACCTTTCCATCGTGGCGGTCGCCGCGGCCGGCAGGGGATTGCGGGCCCAGACGGTCACCATGCCGGATCAGGACAGACTTCGGGCGCGTCCCGTGTTCTGGCTCCCGTACCGCGCTACCGGCTCTCCCAGTTTCGCCAGGTCAGGCGTGATGCCGAGGCCCGGAGCCCCGGTGACAACGAGGCATCCATCGTCGTGACGAATGCCCGATCCTTCCGTCACGTCCGCCGCCAGCATGTCCTGGCAGCACCAGGTGGCAAGGCGGTGTTCCGCCGGAATGGACTGCGCCAGGTGTACGGCTTCCGCATCCGCCAGTGCGGTGCCGCCGGTTGCCATGACATAGCATTGGATGCCATGGGCAAGTGCCAGGTCCCTTATCCTGCGTGACTTGGTGAGGCCCCCGCAGCGGTTGAGCTTGATGTTGACCACTTCCGCCAGACCGTCGCCGGCGATACGGCACATGTCCTGGAGAGTCTCCAGACGTTCATCCACACTGATGGCGCAGCGTGTGAGAGGCCGGATCGCGGCGATGTCGTCCAGGGTCTCGCAGGGCTGCTCCACGGTGATTCCCAGATCCGCAACCGCGTTCATCACCAGCAGCGCCTCCCGGCGTGTCCAGGCGCGGTTGGCGTCGTACAGAATGCGTTCCCCGGGCCGGCGGTGCATCTCAAGGAACCGGATACGCTCGATATCCAGGTCCGCATCGGCTCCCACCTTGGCGGAATGCACGCGGTATCCGAGCTTCCGGTACTCCTCGATCAGGCCGAGCATGTCCTCGGGGGTTCCCGTGGAAATCGAGGAGGCGATCGGCGTGGGATCCGGGTGGCATCCCCCCAGGAGATCGGCCACGGGCCGGCCGAAAGCCTGTCCCACGATATCCCAGCAGGCCATGTCGATGGGGGCCTTTGCATAGAGATGCCCCGGAAGACAGAGATCCATGGCCCGCTCCACCAGCTCTATCCGGCAGGGATCCAGGCCAAGTACCGCGGGCGCCAGGGTTTCGATGCCCGCGCGGACTCCGGGACCGTGGGCCGGCAGGTACGTGTGCCCCCAGGGTGTGGCCTCGCCCCAGCCGGTGATCCCATTGTCCGCCTCCAGGCGCACGAACGTGGCGTCCAGGGCATCGAAGCGCAGCCTCCCGCCGGAAAGGCGGTAGGGCTTCTTCAGCGGAAGTTCCTTCTGCCAGACGGTGATCGTGGAGATTTTCATGGGTCGACATGGTAACGGATAACGATCACGCCCAGCGCAACCAGGGTGGCCGCGATGATGCGTTGGCGACCGAAGGGCTCCCTGAGCAGCAGCGTCCCGATCAGGGCGGCAAAGATCACGCTGGTTTCCCGCAGCGATGACACCAGCGCCATGGGTCCGAGACTCATGGCGTAGATGACGAGACCATAGGCGGCGGAAGAGGCAATTCCGCCGGCCAGGGCATGAGCGCGGTTCCGGGCAAGGAATCCAAGCCACGCCTGCCGCTGTGTCGCCACGAGCCACAGGCAGATGGGCAGCGCCTCGAAGGCGAACAGCCAGAGGATGTAGGACAGGCTGTTTTCCACCGCCCGCACGCCCATGCCGTCCGCAACGGTATAGACCGCGATCAGGGCCGCGGTGGCCATCGCCCAGCCAAGGGTCGGAAGCGAGGATTTCACTCTAAGGCCCCCGAAAAGGGCAAGGGAGAACAGGCCGGCGCTGATCAGGAAGACACCGGCCAGCGCCTTCTCCGAGAGGTGTTCCCCCGCGAACCAGGCCGCACCGCCCGCCACCAGCAGGGGCGCCGACCCCCGGAACAGCGGATAGACCAGTGACAGGTCACCCTTGCGGTATGCCTGGCCCAGGGTGAAGTAGTAGGCATTGTGTACCAGTACGGATATCACGAGATAGGGCCAGGCCTCCGCGGGGGGCGGCGGGACCCACCAGACAAGACACAGGCTGATGGCGGCGGCAACCAGGTGGTATGCCGCGATGCTGAAGAGCGGCGAGCCGCCGGATTTCGCCATGGCATTCCATCCCGCGTGCAGCACTGCAGCAAACAGGACCAGTCCGATCAGGGTGGGTGACATGACGCGTCAGTCCAGTGGGTGCGGTTGTCCGGGGTTCGTGACGGCTTTTTATTAGACATGTCCGGGCTCATCGAACCCGTGGGCGGCTTCAACGGGACACCGATTCCAGGATACATCCAATCGCGGCCACCGAATGCCCAGGACCCGGAAGGCGGCCACTCCGTCCTGGGGTATGTCGTTGCGCTTGAAATTTCATCGGTGTGTCGGCATATGCGGCGGAATCCGGGATCAAACCCGCCGCCAGGGCGGGGACTGTTCAAGCCCGATCACCGGCGGAAGATGATACAGTATGTGCCATGAATGAAAAGAAAAATGCGGCGGGCCAGAAAAGGATCGCCATTATCGGTGGAGGGATTTCGGGCCTTGGCGTGGCCTGGGCATTGCGACGGCACCCGGAACTGTATGATTTCCGGCTCTTCGAGGCGCAGTCCGAAGTCGGAGGCAATGCCATCACGGTCGACATGCCGCAGAACGACGGCACCTCGATTCCGTTCGATATTTCCGTCACCGCGTGCATACCCTCGGTATACCACCATATCCTCCTGTTCATGCGGCAACACGGCATCGACCTTGTCGATACCAGGTTCAGCTACAGCGTGAAGTATCGTGGCGGAATCTATGCACACGACTTCGACTCCGATATCAGGAGGCAGCTGCAGCCGGAAATCTTGAAGTTCCAGAAGGTCCTCGGGCGCATGAAATGGTTTGGCCGGCTCAACCGATCCAGGTCCCGGCTGCTCAATGCGCTCAACCCGTTCAACTACGTCAGCATGGGTACGGTACTCAACCTGGGCAGATTTTCCGGAGATTTCAGGTACAAGATACTGAAGCCCATGTTCGTGAACTTCCTGATGGCGACGAATGTGTTCGACATGCCCGCGTCCCTGTTTTCCCGGTACCTGGAATTCTTCGATATCGAATCCGCCACCCCGATGCAGACATGGGACCGTGGCACGCGGCGCATCTACGAGGAAATGTCCTCCGACTTCCGGGACAGGATCTATCTTAACCGGCCTGTCAGGAAAGTATACCGGCGCCCCTCCGGCGTGGTCGTGGAGGATGAAAACGGCGACAAGGAGATGTTCGACGACGTCGTCTTCGCCTGCAACGCGAACCAGACGCTGATGATCCTGGACAAGCCGACCATCCTGGAGAGTTTCCTGCTTTCCTCGATCCGTTACGAAAGCGAGTTGCACAACCATACGATCGTGCATTCGGACGCTTCGGTTCTTCCGGACAATGAGGTCAAGCCGCTCGACACCCGGAGCAACCACATCGAGCAGTACGGGGTAAGGCCGGACAATTATGAAATCACCTACATCATGCACAACCAGCAGCCATGGGCGAAACGATCGGACCGACCATGCCTGGTGACCTACAATCCGATCAGTCCCATTGACGAGGGGAAGGTCATCAGGAAATGGTGGTTTCAGCACATCGTGCATGATGTGCTCCATATCGCCTTTCTCGTTCACCTGTTCCGCTTCGTCCAGGGCAAAAGGCGGACCTGGCACTGCGGAGCCCACACGCTGGTCAACAGCCAGGAGACATGTTTCGTGACCGGCCTGGTCACGGCGAGGCAGATCGGGGCGGACTATCCGTTTCAGGACCCTGAAGCAAGGAAGTGGTTCAACTTCTACGGGCGCACGATGTACGGCTGGCGCTTCAGGAAAGCCTAGAACCGCGCATTCATCACCAGGTGCGGACGCGCGCCGGGCGCGTCAACCGCCGGCCGCATCGAGGGTCTCGAGGCGTTCGACCGCCCTGGCGTGGAGAAATTCTTCGTAGGCATCCCTCACCGGTATGCCGATGGCGCGATTCAGCATGTCGCGCGCCTTCTCCCGGTATTTGCTCTCGTCCAGAGCCAGCATTCCCAGGGCGTATTCCAGGGGTCCCGCTTTCGAATCCGGGGCGAGTTCCAAGGCCCGTTCGAAAGAGGCAATGGCGTCCTTCTTGCGGGCACGGTAGAGGACACGTGCCATGAACGAGCCCAGTGTGCCGACCAGTTCGGCATGCCACCGGCCGAGGCTGAGATGGGCCGCAGCCAATTCGGGGTCGATCCGAAGGGCGTTTTCCGCCGACTCGCGTATCTTCTCCGCGTACCCCCGGCCTGCCGCCCCGAACGCGCCGACCGTCTGCGCGCGTCTGCCGATGGCACGTGCCAGTTGCAGATGGCCCTCGGCGTTGTCGGGATCGGAGTCAATAGCCTTTCTCGCCAGCCCGATGGCACGCTCGAGCAACGCGCCTTTCTCGTCGTCCCCCGCGATGTAGTGGGCGTGGATCGACAGCGACTCGGCGGCCAGCGCGAATCCCCGGGATGTTCCGAGGGCTTCACCGATTTCTGCCGCGTCGGTGAACCGTCCTTCCGCATAGGCTTTCTGGGCCTCGTCAATGGACTGAATCTCGGAAGCGCCGGCCAATGACGGGACGCCCACCAGGACCAGAATGCAAGAAAGCAACAGGCCGGCCGCATTACCTGGACGAAGCATATCCTGATTTTCATTCGGTAATTCCACGGTATGTAACCTGCCGGCCCGGCGAATGCAACCGGTGAAACGGCCGCCCCCCGGCAACCCGCTTGGATGACGGTTGAGCGCTGCACGGGCTTGGCCCGGGGCAGGGCCACCGTCCCGGAATTTCCGGGGTTCATTCACAACCGTCCGGATTGCGTTCATGGCAATGCCACCGGATGGCCCGGTTCCCCATCGCGACCAGTGCCACATGGGGGAGACGGGCATTGGCGGACAGGACCCGGGATACGGTACCATCCGGGCCTGTCGAAAAGGACCCCGTCATGCTTCTCGATCCGGATCAGTTCCATCTCAGCCTGGACCAGCGTAATTACGCATCTGTCCCTTCGGTGATGCCGCGGGCTGAACTCGAATCTGCCGCGGGCAAGTTTCTCGAGTTCCTGGCCCTGCCGGAAACTCTCAAGCAGCAACTGCACTTTCCTGCACGCAGCCATCGTGCCAGCGCGGATGGATATACCGACAAGACAGACCTGGAGCGCAAGGACTCCAAGCTGTTTTTTCACTGGAATCCGGTGCTCATGGAACGTGAACCATGTCCTTCCCTGAGGGCTGCGGAACCTGTTGTCGACCGCTTTTTTGTCGCCGCGGAGCAGATCTACCACCAGGCGGAAGCCACCCTGAACGCCATCTACACGCAATGCCTGCCGGACTACCGGGAGCGGATATTTCAGGGCGACCGCCTGATCGACGGCGTCCTGCGATTCCTGTGCTACTCACCATGTGCGGAGCAGGAGTTCTGCGCCCGGGCACATTTCGACAAGGGATTCAGCACCCTGGCCTTGGGGGACAGTGCCCCTGGCCTGCGCATCGGCTGCTGCGACGCCCACCCGCTTTCCCACGTGCACCACCGTGACGGCAACGCGATCTTCATGCCCGCATGGATGCTGTTCCAGGCTTCGGACGGCCGCATCAAACCCGCCTGGCACGATGTCGTACACCGGCCCGGGGAACAGGATGTCAGCGAGCTGTGCGCGCGCTGGTCCATCGTGTTGTTCGTCAACGATCCGGCCACTCCGTTTTCTTCCTGGGACACCGTCCACACGCCCCTGCATTGAATTCATCCCGCCGGGGCCGGACCTGGTCGGGACAACCGATGACGGCGGAACTTGGGTCCGGTGTGCCGGACAATGCGGGCGCCTGATTCAGCGGCGGGCCGTTTCGCTTGCCGCCGTGCCCGGGGCAACCGCCACGATTCCGGCAGGCAGCAACAATACCGCCGCGAAGATCATCACCGCCGCCACGGAGAGCATGGGGAAAAGTACATCGAAGCCCCATCGGCCATGTACCCAGCCGATCAGCGGGATCGTGGATGCCATCACCGAGAACGTCACGATATAGCGCAGCGCATAAGCCCTGGCGCGCCACTCGCTTTTCGAGATCCGCCCCACCAGCACGTCGTTGATGGGGATCTGCCCGAATACCGCCAGCATGAACGCCAGCGAAATCAGGAGCGCGGCAATCCCCGACAGCTGGGTCATGGCCAGCAGAAACACCGCCTGGACCAGGGCCAGGAGGGCGAATATCCGTCGTATCGGGAAGCGGTCCACCAGCCAGCCCACGATCAACTGGGCGAATGCCGCCACAGTAAACACCACAAAGGCGTATCCGCCGATCGCAGTGGCGCTCTGGGCCAAATCGCCCAGCCGTTCTTCGAATACCTTGGGTAATGCGAACGTGGTGCTCTGGAACACTACCCCGCCGATTCCCGTGGTCACCAATACGATGGCGAAAGCCCTGACCAGAATGTTCCGGGAATGGCCCGGCGCCGACGCCGTTTGACCGGGCCCAGTGCCGGCTGGCTCCGCGGCCTGCCGGTGCTGTCGAAGGAAGCCGAGAAAACCAAGTCCCACCAGTATCGACAGTACCCCCGGAATGATGAATGCCTGGCGCCACCCCGCGGTGTCAATCAGGAATCCCGTGATCAGTGCCGCGGACGCAACACCCATGTTGCCGAAGATGCCGTTGATGGCCAGCGGGACCCCGGTGCGCTCCCTGCCCTGCACCACGAGGGCGAGTCCGACGGGGTGATAGATGGCCGCCATCGCTCCGACAAGGGTGAGGTATGCCGCCAGCTCGAGCGGTGAATCGGCGAATCCCGCCAGGATGGAAGCTGCTCCGATGCCAACAAAGAACACCACGATCATGCCCTCGCGGCTCCATTTGTCCGCGAGCCATCCGGCCGGGATGGCGCATACACCGAAAGCGACGAACCCGGGTGTGGCATAGGGAATCAGTTCCC
This sequence comes from Gammaproteobacteria bacterium, assembly GCA_022827325.1. Lineage (GTDB taxonomy): Bacteria > Pseudomonadota > Gammaproteobacteria > Arenicellales > Poriferihabitantaceae > VYFG01. Next base: position 15,201 of record JAJDTE010000063.1, read on the forward strand.
CGTAAGACATGTCCCATTCCGTCACCAGCGTCAGGGCTGCCGCAGTGGCGAAGATCAGCACGAACAGGTGATCCAGGAAGTGCCCGATGTTGAGAAAGAGAAAACGGATGCGTTGTGTGGACACGGGCTCTTCCAGGGTTATGTTCGCTTGATCTTGGTTTTGATGACCCTCGCCCCGGTGCGTCGAGCACCCCCCCCCATGGACCATGAACGACTGCAATCCTGACCGGACGTGGACCCGCGAAGCTTACCAAACACGCAGCAGACGCGCTTTCAGTTTCTTTCGGGGATACCGTGCTGTCGGGCCGTGGCCTGAAGATGAAGGCGGAAAGGCTGTCCGTTCCTGCCTGTGAGGGCTTGTGGAAGGCGGGCAGATTGCCCACGGTAGCCTTCGAAGCGGGAAGCACCGTTCTTCAGGACGGGAGCAGTCAGGAATGGCAGTGGTTGTTTGCCTTGCTCCGATATGATTGTACGCATCCGAAAGCCCGGTTCATGGACCATCCGGACGGCAGTAATGCTATGATGTCCTTTCCGGGTTTTCCGCTCAATAAAAGCGGAAACGGGGGATTACATTCGTCAGCATAAAGAGAGAGCAATGATGAAAGCCTTAGCCAAACTTATTCTTGGTTCCGCAGTACTGCTTATGGCACCGTTTGCGGCATCTGCCGATGCAGTCAGGATTGGATTCAACGCACCATTGACCGGATTCGCGGCGGCGGACGGCAATTCCGCCTTGATCGGCGCCCAACTCGGGGTGGAGCAGGTCAATGCCGCAGGCGGCATCAACGGCGTGCCGATGGAACTCGTGGTCTACGACGACCAGGCAAGTCCCAAGGAGGCAGCGCCGCTTGCGGTGAAACTGACCACGCAGGACGGGGTCACGGCCGGAATCTCCGGGAGCTATTCCGGTTCCACCCGGGCTGCGGCGACCATCTTCCAGGAGAACGCCATCCCCTATATTTCGGCCTATGCGGTCCATCCGGATATCACGAGAGCGGGTGACTATGTGTTCCGCACGTCCTTCATGGGGGAAGTGCAGGGACGTGCCGGAGCCAAGCTGATTGGGAATCTGATGGGGCTCAAGCGCGTTGCGCTGATCACACTCAACAACGACTTCGGAAAGTCGCTTGCAAACGGGTTCAAGGAGAAGGCAGCCGAATTCGGCATTGAGATCACGGGTGAATCCGAGTATTCGATCAAGGATCGCGAGTTCGGCCCCATCGTCGCCAAGGTCAAGTCGGACAACCCGGATGCGATTTATGCTTCGGGTTACTTCTTCACCGCCGGCCCCCTGGTACGGCAAATTCGGGCTGCGGGGATTACCGCCCCGGTAATCGGCCAGGAAGGTTACGACAGCCAGAAGTTCATCGAGATTGCCGGACCGGATGCGGAAGGAGTGATCATCACCACGTCACTTGACCGCGATTCAGCGAACCCGATCACACAGGCGTTCATCAGTGGATTCGAGGAGAAGGCGGGCTATCCTACGGACATGGTGGCGGCTTCCGCCCATACCGCGGTTCTCGTCATGGCCGAGGCACTGAAGAAGGCCGGAGCAAGCGACGGGGCGACACTGCGTAACGCCATCGCCGAAACCAGCGTCGACGCATCCACCGGCCATATCTCGTTCAATGCGCTCGGGGAGGTGAAAAAGGATGTCCAGGTCCAGGTGGTGAAGGATGGCGCGTGGCGCCATTATGCGGTCATCTCCGACCCGGTTCTGCTGGCGCCACCGGAGGAGTAACCGTACGACAGCGGATGGGTGTTGCGAACAGTTCCTGTCCGCCACTGAGCTCTGATATTCAATATGCCATAGGTGCCCTGCCGTTGTCGGAACGAAGGGGCCACCTTAAGCCCGGTGCTGTCCGTGGGTGAACGGCGCTTGCCGCCGTGATGGCCGGGTGGCGGAACGCTGAGCACCTGGATGCAACCGGCTGATGAATACATGAGGTAGATGGGTGCTTCTGCTTGATCTGGGCTTACAGGGCTTGGTACAGGGCGCGATTTACGCCCTGATCGCGCTCGGACTCACACTGGTTTACGGATTGCTTCGTATCCTTCATGTGGCACACGCTGCGCTGTTTACACTGGGAGGGTACGTCGGTGTAATTGTGACCAACGGGACAGGAAGTCTGCCGCTGGCCATCCTGCTTGCAATGGTGTCGGTCGGTGTGATCGGCATTGGCGTTTACCGCTTCTGTTACCGGCCGTTGCTGAACAGATCGCCGCTCGTTGCCCTCATTGCGTCCATCGGGCTGTTCATCGCCGCGGAGGAGATTTACCGGTTGATTTTCGGTCCATATGGTCTCTCATTCGTAACGCCCCCCTTGCAGACACAGGTGGAGGTTTTCCCCGGCGTCTTTCTTTCCCATGCGCGGCTGTTGGTGGTGGGGCTCTCGGTGGTCATCATCGGCATCCTTGCATGGCTGTCGGGCTCGACCCGCACCGGTGTCGCGTGGAGGGCCACCGTGTCGGATCCGGACATTGCGGCGAGCTTCGGCATCAACATCGAGAAGGTACGCTACCTCAATTTCTTCATCGGCTCCGCACTGGCCGCTCTCGCGGGTGTGATGGTGGCACTCCTGAACAACCTTGTCGAACCGACAATGGGTGCAGTGCCCGCCTACAAGGCCCTGGCGATCATCGTCCTTGGAGGGCTCGGATCGGTGCGGGGTACCCTGGTGGCCTCCCTGGCGCTCGGCGTGATCGAGAGCTTCGGGACGATCTATATCGGGCACCTGCTCGATCGTGACGCCATCGCCTTCGCATTCCTGGTCCTGGTGCTGATGGTGCGACCTCGGGGCCTGCTCTCGCGAGGATGAATTGATGGCCTACGAAATCACCGTCCTCACCACCATGGCGATCTCGATCCTGTTCGCGCTCTCGCTGAATGTCATAACCGGTTTCTGCGGACAGGTCAGTCTCGGCCATGCGGCATTCTATGGAATAGGCGCCTATACTGCGGCACTGCTGACCAAGTCGGGCATGCCCCTTGCGCTGGCCCTGCTGCCAGCCGCCGCGGCGGCAGGCGCGGTGGGGTTCGTTGTCGGCATGGCGTCACTGCGTGTGCGTGATGATTTCCTCGCCATCACCACCATGGGAGTGGCCTTCCTGTTCGTCGGCTTCGTGCGCAAGCAGGAGATGCTTGGTGGAGAAATCGGCATATCGGGCATTCCGTCGGTGGCCTTCGGCCGCCCCGGCCTCCTCGCCCTCTCCTTGTTGTGCACGGTCCTCTTTGTGCTCCTGACCGTGCATATCCGCCGCTCCTGGATGGGCTTCGCGTTCGATTCCGTGGCCGATGACGAAGACACCGCACGAATCCTGGGTATCGACGTGCCGCGGTTCAAGTTGTGGGCCTTCGTCATCGGTACTGCGGGAGCTGGGGTTGCAGGAGGGCTCTACGCCCATCACATCCGTTTCATCGGGCCGGACAGTTTCGGTTTCCTGGAGTCGATCACGGTGCTCGTGATGGTGATCGTCGGAGGCATCGGCTCGATTTGGGGTGTGGCCCTTGTGGCTGCAATACTGTCCGTGCTGCCGCTGTTCCTGCAGTTCGTCGACGACTACAAGCTCCTGCTTTACGGTGTGCTGGTCTTCGCCACCGTACGGTATGCGCCTGGCGGTGTTGCCGGGCTTGCGCGGACACTGGCCATGAGAATCCGGCGATGAGTCTGCTCAAGGTCGAGAATGTCACCATGCGTTTCGGCGGGGTGGTTGCAGTCGAGGATGTCTCGCTCAGTGTGGACCAGGGCGAGATGCTGGGGTTCATCGGCCCCAACGGTGCCGGAAAGACAACCCTGATGCGCATCATAACCGGGGTGCTGCGCCCGCAAACCGGGCGCGTTCTTTTCCGCGGCGAGGATGTGACCCGCTGGCCGGTCGACCGCCGCATCCGTGCCGGGTTGGCGTTGGCCCAGCAGATTGTGAAGCCGCTGGCATCCCTCTCCCTGCTTGACAACGTCGCGCTTGCGGCGGGTGCCCACCGCATGGTGAGTCCGCTTGCTGCCCTGCTTCGGACCGATCGCGAAACGGAACGGGCGAAAGCAGGGGAGCTTCTTGATTTCGTCGGCCTGGGCGATGTCCTGAGTATGATGCCGACGGAACTTCCGCTTGGCGATCTGAAGCGGCTTGAAGTCGCCCGCGCCCTTGCGCTGGAACCTGTGCTGCTCCTTCTTGACGAGCCGCTGGCAGGCCTCAACCAGGGGGAAGCCCGTGCCATGGCGGACCTGATCGCAACCCTGGCCGGCAAGCAGCGCGGCATCGTCCTCATTGAGCACAACGTTGGCGAAGTCTCCCGTATCTGCCCCCGGATTTACGTCCAGGATAATGGCAGGGGACTCGTCGACGGCCGGGCCGATGAAGTGCTGGCAAGTCCCGAACTCCGGCGCGCATACCTTGGTGAGGAGCGGGCATGAAGCTGGAGGTTGAGAAGCTCAGCTGCGGTTATGGCGATGTCACCGCCGTTCATGACCTGTCTATCACGATTGGAGCCGGTGAGATGCTCGGTCTCCTCGGTGCCAATGGCGCCGGCAAGAGCGCGACCATCATGGCCCTGGCGGGATTGATTCCCGTGCGCCGGGGCACGGTCCGGGTCGACGGGCACGACATTACCGTGATGCCTGCCCATGCCCGGATTGCCGAGGGTATGGCGCTCGTGCCGGAGGGTCGCCGGGTTTTTGCCGATCTGACTGTCGACGAGAACCTTACGGTCGGCGGGACACGCCTGGGCAATAAGGCATTGAGCCAGGCACGCGAAAAGGTCTTCGAATCTTTCCCGCGCCTGTCTGAACGGCGCCGTCAACTCGCCGGGTCCCTCTCCGGCGGCGAGCAGCAGATGCTCGCGATCGGCAGGGCGACGATGGCGATGCCGGCGATTCTTCTGATCGACGAACTGTCCCTCGGTCTGATGCCGATCGCCATTGACGAGTGCTACCGTGCCCTGTCCGCACTTCGGGATGAAGGCCTCGCTATCCTTGTGGTCGAACAGAATACAGAGCGGGTCCTGCGTGCGGCCGATCGGGTTGTCGTACTTGAATCAGGTCGTATCACTTGGGAAGGAACGAGCGACCAGGCAATCGGCCACGCCCGGATCCTGGAGATGTTTCTGGGTTCGGGAGCAGGCCATGAATAATTCTCCCGGATCGGCACCGATCAGCATATCCTGCTGGACCGATTGGGCACACAGGTTGCCGTGCCGGCCGAATACGGGGAAAACGGTATCTGGATTCGGGGAGATTACGACGATGCGTACCCGCAAGTGGCCGGAGCCATCGGCACCGGTCGGTTCCCGACGATGCGTGCACATGTCTGCGAGGCGAAATGGGAGGAGAGGCGCCTGCCGCTCATCGATGCAGCGCGGCAGGCCGAAGCGGTGCGATTGGCCGGAGGGCTCCCGGGGACCAGCGGGCGGAAAGCCTGGCATGCCGTCGATCCGGACCGATGTTTTCGCTACGTCAACTGGATCAGCGCCCAAGGGGACTGGAATGCAAACCGCAGCGCCCCACCACTTCGGATGCGGCTACGTTGCTGTCCGCCGGGGCCTAACTGCGTTTTCTAGACCTCATGATTAGTTCAGATATCGGTTTGGCACGTGTCGAATCGGGTGGCCGCAGGCTTCTTAAGTAATGAATAGTGTAGCTTGACGCTTTACACCCAGGCAGAATAATATCTGCGATGAGGATCAGAAACGTGTCCCGCAAAGGGTTGCGCCGATTGATCCAGAACGACGATGTCGCTGGTGTTCAGCCCTCTGTGGCTTCGAAGTTCAGGCACATGATCTCGTTCCTTCAGGATATGGAACGGGAAGAGGAACTTCACGCGGTACCGGGCTGGAGGGCGCACAGGTTGACCGGGAATCGCAGGGGCACCTGGAGCCTGTTCGTCACCGCGAACTGGCGGCTTACGTTCCGGATCGATTTCGAACGCAAGGAGGTCATGGACCTCAACATTGAGGATTGCCACTGAGAGGCAGATATGAATTTGGAGAAAGGCATCCGAATGAAGAATCCCTCCCATCCGGGCGGGTTCGTGAAGAGCGAGATCGTGGAAGCGATGGGATTGTCGGTAACGAAGGCTGCGAGGGCGCTGGGAGTCTCGCGCCCGGCGCTGTCGGCACTGCTCAACGAGCGCGCCAGCCTCTCGCCGGAAATGGCGCTCAGGATCGAAAAGGTGTTCGGTGTGTCGATGGATACACTGCTACGGATGCAGACCAGCTACGACATAGCCCGGACCCGCATGCGGGCAGGTGAGATCGAACTCGTTCCGTTCAAGGAGCAGTTTGCCTGAGCCTGCCGCGTCCCGTTCGGATGCATCGTGGTTCGGCTGTAGATCCGCAGTGTTGACGCAACATCATGTGTCATGTCAGGGACCGGTTTGATCGTTTATATGTCAACTTTCCCCGATCATTCCCTCACTTAAACCGTATGCTCGTCGTGTTCGAGATAGCGCCGCAGCGCATCGGTGATGACGGTGTTGAGGCTGATCCCCCAGCGCTTGGCACAGAGCATCGCGCGGCGATGCAGATCACGACCGGAGCGTCGTCATCACTAATCTCGATCGAGCCGAGATAACCCTTGTATTCCAACATCTTGGTCATATCAGATCCGCCTCGGCCAGCACCCGCAACATGTCCCTGATGACGTACAGCCTGGCGATGTTGCCAAGTTGCAGTCAGACTCAAAGGCAGGAAGAAGGCGATTCGCCTACTATTTCAGCTCCAGATGCAGTGTGCGGCCAACTGCTTTCGCTGCGCGCGCCAGGGTGGCCAGGGTTACGTTGTCTTTTTCAGGATCAAGCAGCCGGTCGAGCTGCGAGCGGCTGATATCCAGACGCCGGGCCATTTCGACCTTGGTGATATTCTGTCGCTTCATTTCGGTGGCAAGCTGAAAGGCAAGCACGTGTTTGATGGCTCGTTCGGTAGTGTCCTCAAGTGTGCCATGCTCCTTGAGGAAGTCTCCGAAGAGCTGCCCGGCTTGCCTTGCTCAATATTTTTGCTCATGTCAAACCTCTCATTCGTCCCACGGCAACGGCGATTTCCCTGTCCTGTGCTGCCCGGCTTTTCTTGATGAATCCTTGCAGCAAGACTATCGTGGAATAACAGGCGGCCGGGGGGGCCGAAGACACCTTTTCTTATCGCCCGCTGGTCATTACAATGCCGTATCCCAGACTCTCCGGTGAATACGACCATGAATCTCCAGTCACAGGCCATCAACTATAGCAGCGGCACCACGGATCATGTCGGGTACCTGGCCTGGGACGGCGATCTTGAAGGACCGAGGCCGGGTATCGTGGTGATTCACGAATGGTGGGGTCTGAACGACTATATCCGCAGTCGCGCCGATCAGTTGGCGGAACAGGGATATTGCGCGCTTGCAATCGACATGTACGGCGATGGCTATACTGCCGCAACGCCGGACGAAGCCGGCGCCGCGATGAATGCGGTGCTGGGGGACATGGCCGTCGGCACCGGACGGCTCAGGGCCGGCCTGGATACCCTGCTGGAACAGTCCCGGGTGGACGCCGGGCGCACTGCCGCCATCGGCTACTGCTTCGGAGGCGCCATGGCATTGCACATGGCGCGCATCGGCATGCCTCTTGGTGCGGCAGTCAGCCTCCACGGGGCACTTGGGTCATTCCACGAACCCGGTCCGGGCGAGGTGAAGGCCCGGGTGCTGGTCTGCCATGGCGGCGCGGACGCCATGGTGTCCATGGATGACGTGGCGGCCTTTCGCAATGAGATGGACGCAGCGAATGCGGACTATGAGATTATCGTGCACCCGGGCGCCATGCATGGTTTCAGCAGCCGGAAGGCTGATGAAAACGGACGCAAGTTCGGGCTTCCGGTGGGATACGATGCGGATGCGGACCGGGATTCCTGGGCAGCGATGATCAAGCTGTTCGGCGAGGTGTTCTGAACGGGGCGGCGTCCCGCCGGGCCCTTCCGCAGGAACCTTCCCGCCGGGCGATTGCCTCGGGTCAACTGGACCTTTGGGGCCCCGGAAACTACAATCGTACCCTTGGAATCCTAACCGAAGATCATGGCGATACGCGACATCCTGGTCTACCCGGACAAACGGCTTCGGCAGCGCGCCAGGCCCGTGACCGAGTTCGACCAGGAACTGAAGACCCTGGTGGCGGACATGGCGGAGACGATGTATGCCGCGCCGGGGATCGGTCTTGCGGCGGTCCAGGTCAACGTGCCGTTGCGCGTGATCGTGATGGACCTTACCGAGGAGAAGGACGATCTTCTGGTCTTCGTCAATCCCGAGCTCAAGCCCCTGGAAGGCACACGGGAATGCGAGGAGGGCTGCCTTTCCGTTCCCGGAATCTTCGCCACCGTGGAACGGGCGGAGCGGGTGCATGTCAGGGCCATGAATGTCGACGGTGAACCGTTCGAATTCGAGGCGGACGGCCTTCTGTCGGTCTGCATACAGCATGAAGTGGACCATCTGGACGGGAAGGTTTTCGTGGACTATCTCTCCCGCATGAAACAGTACCGCGTCCGGAAGAAGCTGCTGAAGGAGCAGAAGCAGGCCCAGGCGGCCTGACCGGATCAGCCCGCCAGGGAATCTAACGCGTTACCACGCAACCGGCTCGACACCCCTTGTCAGCAAAAGTCGTCTTCGCTGGCACTTCGGAATTCGCGCTACCCAGCCTGGAAGCGCTGGTGTCCCATGCAGGCGTCGAGGTCGTGGCCGCATACACGCAGCCGGACAGGCCTGCCGGACGCGGCAGGAGGCTGACTCCGTCGCCTGTCAAGACCCTTGCGACCGCACTGGACATCCCGATTCGCCAGCCCCACCACCTGGGTACGGGGGATGTCGCGGAAACGCTGGCCCGCCTGGAACCTGACCTGATGGTGGTGACGGCCTACGGGCTCATCCTGCCCCCGGCAATCCTGGCCATTCCCGCGCGGGGCTGCGTCAACGTGCACGGCTCCCTGCTGCCGCGCTGGCGCGGCGCGGCGCCGGTGCAGCGTGCCATCGAGGCGGGGGATGCGGTCACCGGCGTCTCCCTGATGCGGATGGAGGCAGGGCTGGACGACGGCCCGGTGTACGCCCGGTCGGAGATGGCGGTGGACGCGCGGGATACCGCCGGCACACTGCTAACCAAGTTGGCAGATGCCGGTGGAATGCTGCTCCGGGACCATCTCGACGGCATTCTGGAAGAAACGCTTCCCGCCGTGGACCAGGATCCAGGCCAGGTCACCTACGCGGCCAAGCTCTCTCCGGAAGAGGCGCGAATCCACTGGAACGGATTCGCCGCGGACATTGCCCGCAGGATCCGGGCATTCAATCCCTGGCCGATGGCCTCGACTTCCTTTCGCGGGAAAAGGCTGCGGTTGCTGATGGCCTGGGAGGAACCCGGTATCGGAGCAGAGGAGGCTCCCGGAGAGGTGCTGTCCACGGGCGCCGAGGGAATTGTCATTGCCTGCGGCCGGGGCGCCATCCGCGTGGCCAGGCTGCAAATTGCCGGTGCAAGGGCCATGGAGGCGCGGGATTTTCTCAACGGTACCGGCATTTCGGCGGGCGAACGACTTGGCTAGGGCCTCCCTGCAGATCGCCGCGGCCCATGTGTTGCGCGATGTCATCGACCAGGGCCGCTCCCTGGACCAGACGCTCCAGGCACAGGAAAGACAGGTCCTGCCGGACCAGGTCGGTGCACTGCGGGAAATCGGTTTCGGCGGATGCCGGCACTACTGCCATCTGGACGGAATCATTTCCTCGCTGCTCTCAAAGCCCATCCGCAGGAAGGACCGGATGATCCATTTCCTGCTGGTGGCGGGGCTTTACCAGATCATCCACATGCGCGTGCCGGATCACGCCGCCGTGAACCAGTCTGTTGCCGCGCTGGGTGCCTCCCGCCAGGCTTGGGCCCGGGGACTGGTCAATGGCGTACTGCGCGGCTACCTTCGCATACGGGACGATGGGCGCCTGACGGAACTCGAAGAGGAACTGACACCGGCCCAGCGCATGTCGTTGCCGACACATCTGCACCAGTGGATCCAGCAGGCCTGGCCCGACCACGCCGGGGCGATCTTTCGCGCGTTCAATGAACGTCCTCCCATGACCCTCAGGATCAACCCCCTGAAGACGACCCGGGAAGATTACCGGATGTTGCTGGATGACCGGGGCATCGGTGCGGAGATCACCCGGGATTCGCCGGTGGGGATGAACCTGGCCAGTCCTTCGGGTGTGGGCGCCATCCCCATGTTTGAGGAGGGCTGGGTGTCGGTGCAGGATGAATCCGCCCAGCTGTGCGTGGCCGCGATGGGCCTTCGCCCCGGATTGCGGGTGCTCGACGCCTGCGCGGCCCCGGGCGGCAAGACATGCGCCTTCCTTGAAAGCGAGCCCGGGATCCGGCTTACTGCCGTGGATTTGCCGGAACGCGCGGACGGCATACGGCAGAATCTTCGGCGAATCGGGCTCGAGGCGGAAATTCGGACGGGCGGTCTCGAGGAACTGGCCGACTGGAGGGAATGGGATCCCTGGGACTGTATACTGCTGGATGTGCCCTGCTCGGGAACCGGCGTGATCCGCCGACATCCGGATATCCGACATCGCCGGCAGCCCGGGGATCTCGAACGATTCGCAACGCAGCAGCGACACCTGCTGGAAACCGCCTGGGAACTGCTGGTTCCGGGCGGGACGCTCCTGTATGTCACGTGCTCGATCATGCCCCGGGAAAATGACGGCGTAATCGACGGATTTCTGCGCCGGCATACCAGTGCCCGGGTGAATCCCCTGGCCGGAATTCCCGGTCTTGCCACCCGCCACGGGATCCAGCGACTGCCCGGCGTCCATGACGGGGACGGCTTTTATTATTGCCGACTGGGTAAACTATAATCCCGTCTGCCTGTACGTGAGGCCGGCGGCAACGCGAAAGTGTCCATGAAAATCATCATCCTCGGGGCTGGCCAGGTCGGCAGCTCAATCGCCGAGATACTCTCCCGGGAGAACAATGACATTACCCTGGTGGACCAGAACCGGCATTTGCTGGACAGCCTGCAGGACCGGATGGATATTCGCACCGTGGTTGGCGAGGCCTCCTCCCCGGAAGTTCTCGCCCAGGCCGGGGCGGCCGACGTGGATCTTCTGCTCGCGGTCACCCATTCCGATGAGGTCAACATGGTGGCCTGCCAGGTTGCGCACACCCTCTTCAAGATCTCCACCAAGATGGCCCGGGTCCGCTCGCCCGACTACCTTCAGCACAAGTCCCTGTTCTGCGACGAGGCGATTCCGGTGGACAGCATCATCAGCCCGGAACAGATCGTCACCAACCAGATCAGTCGCCTGATCGAATTCCCCGGCGCCCTGCAGGTCATCGATTTCGCCCGGGGAAAGGTGCACCTCGTGGCGCTCAGGGCCTATTACGGCGGCGCCCTGGTGGGCCACCAGTTGCGGGAACTCAAGGATCATCTGCCTTCGGTGAATTCCCGGGTCGCTGCGATCTACCGCCAGGACCGGGCGATCATTCCCACAGGACGCACCGTCATCGAACCGGATGACGAGGTGTTTTTTATCGCCACGCAGGAAGATATCCACAAGGTCATGCAGGAACTCCGCACCATCGAGGAGGTTGGCAACAAGGTCATTCTGGCCGGTGCCGGGAACATCGGGCTGCAGTTGGCACTGGCGCTGGAGACGTCCGGATACCAGGTAAAGCTGATCGAACGTGACGCGGACAGGGCCAGGCTGGTGTCGGAGAAGCTGGGCAGCAGCATGGTCCTCCAGGGTGATGCTGCTGACGAGGAACTGCTCCGGCAGGAAAACATCGATAGCATGGAGCTGTTCTGTTCGCTCACCAACGCGGACGAAGCCAATATCCTGTCCGCCATGCTGGCCAAGCGCCTGGGCGCCCGCCGGGCCATGGCCATCGTCAACCGCCCGGCTTACGTGGACCTGATTGAGAGCGACGTGCTTGATATCGCCATCTCCCCGCGGATGTCCACGGTCAGTGCGCTTCTTTCCAGGGTGCGCAGGGGGGACGTGGTGGCCGCCCATTCACTCCGCCGGGGCGTGGCCGAGGCGATTGAGGCGGTGGCGCATGGTGATCGCGGGCATTCGAAGCTGGTGGGGCGGCGGCTTGCGGAGATCCAGTTGCCGGAAGGCGCCACCATCGGCGCCATCCTGCGGGAGGACACCCTGGTTCCTCTTGACGACGAAGTCGTGGTTCAGGAGCTTGATCACATCATCATTTTCCTCATCGACAAGCGGCGGATTCCCGAAGTGGAAAAACTGTTCCAGGTCACCCCCGGTTTTTTCTAGGAACAGAACCCGTGCGCTCCCCGGTATTCCGTATTCTTGGCATCATGCTGGGTCTTTACAGTACCTCCATGCTGCCGCCGATGCTGGTGTCCTGGATCTGGAAAGACGGCCAGCTGATGCCCTTCATCATCGCGTTTTGCCTGATTCTGGGTCTGGGCTTGCTGTTCTGGTTCCCGTTGCGACGTGACCCCAGGGAGTTGCGGTTTCGCGAAGGGTTTCTCATCGTGGTGCTGTTCTGGACCGTGCTGTCCAGTCTCGGAGCGGTGCCGCTGTTGCTGCTGGATTCTCCGTCACTGGGTGTGATCGACGCGTTGTTCGAGTCCATGTCCGGGCTCAGCACGACCGGCGCCTCCGTACTCACCGACATCGACGGGCTCCCGCCGTCCATTCTCTACTACCGGCAGCAGCTTCAGTGGCTCGGCGGCATGGGGATCATCGTGCTGGCGGTGGCGGTCATGCCCATGCTGGGGGTCGGGGGCATGCAGCTCTACCGTGCAGAAACGCCGGGCCCGATGAAGCAGAGCCGGCTTGCGCCGAGAATCGCGGAAACGGCCAAAAAGCTCTGGTACGTCTACGTGACGCTGACCCTCGCCTGCATGCTCGGCTACCGTATGGCAGGCATGAGTTGGTTCGACGCACTCTGCCATGCGTACTCCACCGTCGCCATCGGCGGATTCTCCACCCATGACGACAGCCTGGCCTGGTTCGACAGCAACGCCGTCAATCTCGTTGCAGGCGTGTTCATGCTGCTGTCCGGGTTCAATTTCGCGCTGCACTATACCGCGTTCTACTCCAGGCGCGTACGGACCTATCTGGAGGATCCCGAAGCCCGCACCTACCTGTTGATCGTGGCCGGCATTTCGCTGCTCAGTGTCTTCGTATTGCACCGGTACGAGCACTTTTCCGACCTGCAGGAAACGGTCGTCGACGGCGCCGTGCAGGTCATTTCCGTGGTGACCACCACCGGGTTCATCACATCGGAATTCCATCTTTGGCCTTCGTTCCTCCCCGTGCTGCTGATCCTCATGAGCACCATCGGCGGTTGCGCCGGCTCCACGGCCGGAGGCATCAAGGTGATCCGGCTCCTTCTGCTGTTCAAGCAGGGTTCCCGGGAAACCACCCGGCTGGTGCATCCGAACGCGGTCATACCGATCAAGATCGGCGGGAAGCTGGTGCAGGAAAACGTCATCAATGCGGTATGGGGTTTTTTCGCGCTCTACGTCCTGAGCTACGTCATCCTGCTGGTGGCACTGATCGGAACCGGCAGCGACCACGTCACGGCATTCTCTGCGGTTACCGCCTGCCTGAACAACCTGGGGCCGGGGCTGGCCGGCGTATCGCAGAACTATGCCGGCGTCGCGGATGGGGGGAAGGTCATCCTGATCGCGGCCATGCTGCTGGGCCGGCTGGAGCTGTTTACACTGCTCGTGCTGTTCAGTCCGGTGTTCTGGAAGAATTGACATTCTTCACCGCCTGAGGGCCGTACGGGCACAGACGCCGCCGGCAGGGCCCGCAGGAACAGGATACGGGTGATGCGACGGGCGGGGAGGCGGTCGCCGGGCGCAGGGAGCACACCCGGCCGGGTGATGCCGGCCACCGTTGCCTGGGGATTGCTCTTCGCCGGGCTGCCCCGGGGCCTCGCCCCCTGCCGTCAGGCTGACTGATCTACCCGTGCGGAACGATGAGAGGGAAGTGCTCCAGGATTTCCTCGTGCCGGTAGGCGGTGTTCCGGTCGGTGAGCCAGCCGTTGATGAACCGGATGTCCTCGTCGCCCAGGTCGCCGGTGGCCTTTTCCAGGCGCAGGAGCGAAAGGATGTAGTTGTACCGTGCGCGAAGATAGTTCGTGCGGGACAGGGACAGGTCCCGCTGGGCGTCGAGCACATCCAGGTTTGTGGTCAGGCCGGCGCTGAAGCCTTCCTCCTTGGCCTTGAGCGCACTTTCTCCGGCCACGATGGCTTCCGCCAGTGCGATCACCTGGCTGATGCCGTTGGTGATCGCGAGAAAGGCGGTGGTGGTGGATGACGTTGCGCTGCGGCGGGACGCCTCGAGAACCTGTTCCGCCTCGTTCTGGCGCAGGCCCGCCTGCCGGGTTCTCAGGTCCACGGAACCGCCCAGGTACAGTGGCAGATTCAGGGTCACCCCGAGGCTGGTGCTGTTGGTCGAACCGCCCCCGGCACCGCTGCCGTTGTCGGCCCAGCGCTGGCTGGCCTCGAACGCCACTGTGGGGCTTCGTCTCGCCCGTTGCCGGTCCACCTCGTGACCGGCCAGCAGGAGGTTCAGTTCCTCCGACTTGACCTGGAGGTTGTTGGTTCGCGCCAGGTTCACCCAGTGATCGATATCGTCGGGTTCCGGCGGGTCCAGGGGGGAATCCTCCGCCAGTTCGGAGATGGTCCGCGGGGTGATGTTGATGATCTCGATCAGCGACTGGCGTGCATTGCTGATCTCGATGTCGGATGCGATCAGGTCGGCGTCCGCCTGCTGGAAACGCGCCCGGGCATCAAACAGGTCGGTACGGGTTCCCAGACCGACCTCGAGCCTTTCCTCCGCCAGGTCCATCTGCCGCTTGATGGCGATCTTCTGCAGCCGGGCCACTTCCTTGGCGTCCCGGGCGGCCAGGAGGTTGAAGTAACGCTCCGCCACCCGCAGGGTCAGGTCGTCCCTTGCGTTGTCGAACTGCAGGAGTGCCCGTTGTACCTCCAGTTCAGCCTGGCTGATCTGGATCCGGGTCGTCCGGTTCAGCAGCGGGAGGTTGAGGTTGATGCTGATCTCGTTATTGTCGCCGGTGGTGGTCGGGCCCCTGAAATCGCTGCGCTGCTTACCGAGTGTCCCCTTGCCGTTGACGGTGGGCTTGAATCCGGTCCGGGCCAGGGGCAGATTGAGCTGTGCGGCCTCGTAGCTTTCCTTGGCGGCGAGATAGATGGCGTCGCTTTCAAGGGCCAACTGGTAGACATCCCAGAGGTCTTCGCCGTTCGCAGTGTAACTGCCTGTCAGCATCATCGGCAGCAGAATCCACCGGAGAGTCGCCGACACCGTGCCAGGATTTCTTTTCATGACAGTAACCCGGATGAAATGTACATGGAAAAATCCCGAATTCGGAAAGTTAAAATTCGAACTTCGGGGGATCTTCAGCGTTTTTCAGGCGCGGGGCCTCGGTCTCGAACAGGCTGCGGTGCGTCACGCCCCCGTCGGTGCGCTGATAAAGCACAACCCGCATGGCAGGAGAATGGCCCTCGATTCCCACCAGACGTCCATCCTTTGCGAGTCCGGCGAGCAGCCCGTCCGAAATACGGGCCATGGAACCGTTCACCACGATGGCGTCGTAGGCGCCTTCGGTTCCCCAGCCGTCATGGGCATCCCCCTGTTCCAGGGTAACGTTCTCAAGGCCGGCCATGCCGAGATTCCGCCGCGCCTGCTCCAACAGTGCCGGGTTGATTTCCACGCTGGTTACATGGGCACAGACCTGGCTGAGCACTGCGGTGAGGTAGCCCGTACCGGTGCCGACTTCCAGCACCCGGTCGTTCGGGGAGAGTTGCAGTGACTCCATCATCCGTGCACTGACCTTGGGTTCCAGCATCACTTCGCCGTCCCCCAGGGGAATCTTCACATCCGCGAACGCCAGATTCCGGTAGTCCTCGGGCACGAAGTCCTCGCGTCTTACCGATTCCAGGGCGTTCAGCGTCTGCAGGTCCAGCACGTTCCAGGGCCGGATCTGCTGATCGATCATGTTGGCACGTGCTGCTTCGAAATCCATGTTCGAATTCAGGAAGGTTGTGAAGTAGGGCAAACATTCTAACAAACTTTATCCGCAGCCGCTCTAGACGGTGTCGCCGGACCGCATGCGCGTGGCCCTCCGGCCGGAGGCTGATGGGGCGGTTTGTTCCGGGGTTCGTGACGGCCCTCAAGCAATGACGGGCACGGGATTCAGGTCGGACTCCTTTAGAGGGTGCCCGGTCCAACCCAATGCCACCGGTACCTCGTAAAGGCGTCCCGGAGCGAACCGTTCCCAGAAATGACGCAGGCCGGGCACGATCACGCGCACCACCGGCATGCCGATGTCGGGGCGGGTCTGGTCGAGTACCAGAAACTCCATCCCCCTGGCCTCAACCAGCCCCCGGCACCATTCCACGTCCTGTCTCAGATCCTCCGTATCCGGAGGCGCGTAATCCGAACCGCGACGCAGCCTGGCATTGGACAGAGGCGCGAGGTGGGGGTTGTCCGCCAGTTTCCCGTTCTTCCACCACCAAAGGCACATCGGGTCGTCGACCCCGTAGCGGGTGTGGCCAGTGCCCGGGCGGGGAACCCAGGTCAGGCACTGGTTCAGCTCGCAAACGGCCCTGAGGGCCGCAATTTGCGGATCGGAGTGCGCGCCGGCACCGTAGATGATGTCTTCCGTTTCGCTGTCGGTCCTGCGGGACAGTGCAACGAAGGCAGGAATCCCCAGGTCACCGGTCAGGTCCAGCACCCACATGTCACGATGATATTCACGGTAGTAACCGGGCGCGGATGCCAGGTATTCGTCGCCAAAGCTTTCGAGGTCCACGCCGGGTCTTTGCAGTCGGTTGTACCACCAGATTGCAAAGGCATCGCGTTCGACCAGTTCATAGAATCCCTGCAACACGGCTTCCTCGAGGGTGTTGCCAGCGGCGCATCCATTGGAATCGGCCCAGAGCCCTGCGGTGCCGCGCTGTTCCGGGGTCATTCCGTAGAGCATGGCTGTCGGCAGATAGCGCTGCCGGTCCCGGGTGAGCGACCACACGGGAGACCAGTCCAGTTCCCTGTCCGGGTCGAATCGGGGCGGAACGACATTGTAGGGGTGGCTGCGTGCGTTGATCTTTTCCGCATGGTCCAGTTGCCAATCGCTGAACAACTGGACTTTATTCGGGTGTATCGCCGACCCGTCTGCGTTGCCGGGAAAGTCCGCCAGACGTCTGCGGCAGCGGATTTCGTCGCCATGGAAGGCCCCGGAATAGCGTTCGATCGCCTCGCACAGGGCGCTCACCCTGGATTGCTCCGCAGAGCTTCCCTTGCCAGCGCTCTTGCTCCGCAGGCTGCGGCGCAGTGAACTCAGGTTCTTGATTCTCAATGCGAGATTGCTGCCGGCCCAGTGTACATGCAGCCAGGAATCCGTCCTCGGCGACGTACGTGCGACCCATGTGACGACACCGCTCACCGGGCTGATCAGGTGCTCATACTTTTCCAGTGTCCGTGCAGGCGACATGGCACGCAAACCGCCGCTGTTGCGAAGCTCCTTCGGGCTGGCCTGCAGCCGTACCGGCGTTGCCGGCCGATCGGTGCTGTAGTACGCCTCGCTGCCGCAAACCGGGCATTGCGGCCGGCGGACGACCGGATGATGCTCGCTGTTCATGCCGGCAGTATCCAGTGTGATCGCCTTGTCGTGCAGCGGTGCCGCTTTGCCGAGAACCAGCCACTTGGCAATCTCGACGGCGACCATTCCGCAGACGACGTCCAGTACCGCAGGTTCGGCTGCAGTGGGTCGGAAGGCCGCCGCCTTGCCGGAGTGGTTGCGCAAGAAGGAATGGACTTCCTGGTTGTTCCGTAACCGGTAGGAGAGGCACGCCCAGCAGGGACTGTCCTCCGCGGGCCGGAAGACGGGACCGAAGAGGGGCTGCATGCCCCTCGGCCGGATCAGAATCCAGGGCGTGCCGGATTCCAGGTGATGCCGGTTGATCCCGTCATTTTCGTCATCGAGATAGTCGGAGGCAACATAGACGGACAGGGCGGGGCTGTCGGAACCGGGTGCAACACCCAGGGTTTCAAGCCGTTCCGCGAGACGGCCGTCGTCGCCATGAATCGCCACCCCCGCGGCACCCAGCCGCTCCTCGGCCCGGCGGGGAGACGCGCCGAGAGAGGACCAGAACGCCGCCTTGCCCCGGTCCATGCCGTGATCACCCGAAACGACGTAGCCCTTGGCGGCCAGGGAGGCCAGGGCCTTGCGCACGTCCGCCGCCGGATGCATCCCGTCAAGGGCCCCGACGATGCTTTCCCGCGGGCGGCTGCCGTCCAGCAGCGTCAGGAGGTCCCCGTAAATCTTTCCGTGCAGCAGCGTGTTGAAGGTCTCGGAAACCAGGAGCACCTGCCCGTCGCCGATCGGGCGGTATTCGAGATGCGGTGTAAGTGCCGGCCGTTCTATCTCACTTAAGTCTGCGGCAGCAGCCTTCAGCCGTCCGCGTTCATCCATGACTGCGCATGGTTTCTTTCGGGTTTACGGCGTAACGGCCGCCGCGGCACATCCCGCACCCGCAGGCGAAATCCGGGGCGGTCATGGCCTGCACCGATCCAGTTGTGCTGTGCCCTGCATGGTGCCGCACCTGGCGGTTCCGTCAACTGCCCCGGGCGATGATGGCGGCCAGTCCGCTCTCGGTGGCGGCAGTGGCTTCCCGGACCGCTTCGGTCAACTCGTCGAAATCGTCCTGGTCACAGGACCGGGCAAAGGTCATCCTGACCTTGTCTGGCATGGATTCGACAGGCGTGTCATTCTCCATGACCAGCTGCCGGATGCCGTACAGGTTCCGCCACATGCGGGCAGCCCCGGAAAGTTGCTCCGCAACTTCACGGGGAATCACTTCAAGCGCCTGGCCCGCCTGGAAAACGGAAGCCGCGTTGCTGGTAATCAGGCTTCCCGGCATCTCCGGCAGGTGGGTCAGCTGCAGCAGGCGTGCGGCGCGCTCGACATCACGGAGCCCCTGTTGCATGCTGGAGATCAGCGATTGTCCGGTCCTGGTTTCATTGCCTGCCCCGTTGCGCAGTTCCCGGAGCAGCGCATCCCGTGTCGGGCCATCGGCCAGCAGGGAATATCGGGCATCATCGAAACGTTGCCCGATACCGGGGTCTCCATGGGTGAAGATCCACCGTGCCCGGGTCAGGTCCAGCAGCTCGCTTGCCGAAGCGGTCCGGTGGTGTTCCAAGAATTCGTCAAGCGCATAGACGCCGCGATCGCGGGCTTTCCCCGATGTCGGCTCGAACAGCAGGCTGGCCCGGGTCAGTATGCGAAGTGCCCCATGATACAGGCGGTACAGGGCCGCATGACGATCGGCGGATCCGCCCTCGAAAACGAACATGATCTCGAGTGCGGCACGGGGCGCGACTTCCCGGCTGGCCAGATCGTCGAAGATGACGGCGGTCATCCCGCCTTCGTCCGGGCGGGGATCACGGTCGGCAACATCTTCCACGACAGCCTGAAGAACTGCGTCGATCGAGGATTCGGCGACATTGGCCAGTGCGATCCCGGCCTCGGTCGGCGTCAAGTTGCCGCGCAACGTATGCATGCCGATCTGGAACACCTTGTTGTTCGACCAGTCCCGAACCATCTCCGCGGCGTCGGCGGCATCCTTTACCGGTATTTCGGCGATCTGTTCCTTCATTTCCATGACACCGAACTCATGGGTCCAGTAGACGCGCACTAGGCCGCTGCGGGCAATCCTTTCAAATTCCGGGTCCGGTCCGAATCCCTCGGGCATCTCCAGATCGGTGAACTCCCTGTCCTTCAGGCTATCGAGCAGTTCCGGGTCCCTCTCGATTACCCTGACCAGGCGGGGAGCGGCGCCGTAAATCTCCATGATCGCGTCGAGTGCCTCCGGACGTGCCTCGGAAACCGGGCTGTCGTAGGCGCTCCAGTCCTCGATTTCGGGGTAGAAGTGGGCCCGCCATTGATCCACCAGCGGGTCCATCGTCTCGAAGAAGCGCTTCGGGCGCAGGGCCAGGCCGAACATCGTGCCGTAGGTTCCCGGCAGCAGGGGGGACTCGTCCTCGCCGTGATGCTGCAGCAGCGGGTAGCGCCTGCCCGCCGAGACATGGTGGTCGGGATGGCGTTGCATGTTGAAGAACATCCAGTTGCTGAACTTGTAGTCGGCGCCCCATGAATGCCGCAGGCTGACCCTTTCGAACCGGCCATTGGGCAGGCGGATCCGGCGCAGGCCGTAATGCTGGACGTAGTTGCTGATTTTCATCGAGAACACGATTCCGAGACACAGGAACATGAAGATCAGAACAGACCACCATCCCCCCAACGCATAGACGAACGCGTACCAGGCGGCGGTTTCAAGGCCGTACCGCCAGAACGGATTGCTGAAATGCCAGGTCGGCAACTGCCGGTGCGCCATCCGTCCGCGTTCAACCTTCCAGGCCCCAAGGATGTTGCTTGCCAACTCGCGGGGGAAATACGTCCAGAAGCTCTGTCCCTTGGGCGCGGAGCCCACGTCTTTCGGCGTGCCGACATAGGCATGATGGATATAGAAATGTTCCGTGGCGTAGTGCGGGTACGAAACGGAGGCAAGCAGGAATTCCCCGACGTACCGCTCCCACGTCGTGCGCCGGTGAATCAGTTCGTGCCCGACGATGAATACTCCCTGACCTTCCACGCCCAGCACAATCGCCAGCAGCGCACCTTCCCAGGGAGCCAGGTGTCCGACCATGAAAATCTGCCATAGCGTGAACACGAATGCCGTCGGCCAGAGCAATGCCCAAAGCCATGCCGACAGGTTGTACCAGACCAGCCGATGTTCCGGTGTCGCCCTGGGGTTCATGTTCCGCCCGTCCAGGCCGAAGGCAAGGTCCAGCGGGCCCGCGATCATGAAAAAGGCGAACGGCCCGACGATCCACCAGCCGCCATATTGGGCGGCGGCGAAAATCAGGGGAAAGACCGCGAGGGGCAGGAAATGCGGAATTGCGTTCCGTAGTGACGGCTCAATCGCCTGATCTGTGGAAACTGCTACTGCGACCATGGTGGACCCCCGAAATACTCAACAGCGGCTCAGACAAACCCCTGTACGGAAAGTTTATGTGCTCAGTGGCATTATTCCTTTCCCGTAACTGTGCGGTCAAGGGTAGTGTACCGAAACACCCGGCATTCTGGTCTTGACAAATATGACTAGTCATGGATACTAGGCATATGACGACCATCAATGCATCCGACTTCAAGGCTCGCTGCCTTGCCATCCTTGACCGCGTCCATGAGACGGGGGAACGGGTGGTCATTCTGAAGCGCGGGAGACCCGTTGCGGTGCTGGTACGTCCAACCGGGGAAGACAAGGCGTTTCCCCAGGCCGAACTGGCCGGGACGGTCGACCTGGTCGGGGATGTTGTGGGGCCGGTGTTGCCGGAAGAATACTGGGAGGTCCTGAAAACGTGAAAGCCCTGCTCGACACACACATTCTACTCTGGTGGCATGAAGACCGGGGTCGGCTGTCCCGTGACCAGCAGGAAGTGATTGCAGCCGCTGATGCGGATTCGCCGTTGCTGATCTCCGATATCTCCCTGTGGGAAGTGGCCATGCTGCACAGTCTTGGCCGTATTCGCCTCACGATTCCCCTGCGGGAGTGGCTGGGGAAGTTGGCGGCACCTCCACTGGTGCGGCGAAATGGAATTTCACCGGCGATCGCGGCCGAGTTGGCCTCGTTACCCAATTCCTTCCATCGTGACCCGGCAGACCGCATCCTGGTTTCCACGGCCCGGGTGCTCGGCGCGACGCTGCTGACCCGTGACCGCAGAATCACGGAAGCGCGCCTGGTGGACACCCTGGCTTGATCGCGGGCAAGCCTTGTCAGTGCAGTTAGGCTTTGCGGTGAAATGTTCGGGAGTCTAGGAGCGGGCGGCAGTGGAATGCTTCATCACGGTTTCCACAAACATGGTTACACGAATCATGACCGCCAATTCCGGGAGAAAATTCCCCATTGTCTTGGAACTGAACAACCCATTCCAGAAATTATAGGTATTGGGGCAGGCCATAATGTTCAGTTCTACATTGGTATTGCTTGTGAATTATCCTGGTTACCAGCCAAGTCCCCGGGACATCTGGTCATAGCTGGTGAGGGGGACCGCGCACATCCGACTCCAGTCCGCCTCGTCAATGACCGGCTGGTTCATCAGTTCGAACATGCTGTCGAACTTGCGGAGTGCGTCGCAGTCCACGGACTCGGGAGCCGCCGCCTTGCGGTGCCGTGGCCAGACGTGGTCACGGGCATGGCGCCAGAACCCGCTGTCGTACTTTGAACCAAGGCAGTAGTGCCAGCCGACGAACAGGCCGTAACAGAGCATGTTGTTGACGAGGAACCGGTTGACAACCGGTGCGTCGCGTTCAATATGCTCGATTGGGCGGTTGAGACGCGTTTGGAGGACCATCCCGATCTGCAACTGGGCGGACACGATGGCCGTTGCCTCGAGGGGCTCCATGAAGGCCGCCGCGTTGCCGATGCGGGCTACCACGCCGTCGTACATCTGCCGATGGACAAAGTTTGGGAACTGGATGACGGCGCGCTGTTCGAATTCCGGTACGCCATCGGTTGCAAGGAATGCATCGAAATCCGACTCGACTTCGTCAAGGCCGGATACATCGCGGTTGAAGATGTACCCGTAGGATGTGTGTACTGCAAGAGGAATGACGAAAATCCAGCCGTGCGGACGCGCAACCGCGCGGGTATAGGTATGTTGCAGGACCGGTCCGTCCCGATCCTCCCCGAAGATTGCCGGGCAGCGGCGGATGACGGCCGTATTGGTGGGAATGAACGAAATGTCGATGTGCTGTTCGGGCTGGAGTTCCCTGGGAAATCCGCGGGCATCGAAGACCAGGTCGTAGCGTTCCGGCGCCAGGCCCTCGAATTCCACTTCCGCGCCGCCGTCCACCCTGGTGATCCCGAGCACTTTCGCGTCGATGTGGCGCGCGTGCGTGCTTTCGTGCAGCAGTTCCCCCATCAGGTCGGCTGACAGGTGATAGGCGTAGGACTCCTTTACCGGCATGAAGTAGTGGGTGAAATGCTGGTCGCGCACACCCCATCCCTCGAATGCGACCCCGTACTTGCGAGTTCCTTTCAGACGCTGCTGGACGGTATCGTGGGGCAGATCCGTCAGGTGCTGCAACTGCTGAACCAGGCTCGGCCAGCTGCCTTCACCCACGCCGATGACCGGGATACGCGAGTCATAGATGTGGTGCAGCTCGTAGTCCCGGCCGGAGAGAAGGCGCGTTACGCTGGCGGCAGCCAGGGACCCCGCGGTTCCGCGTCCCACAACCGCGATCTTCTGCAAGGATTTGCTGCCCGGATGGATCACCCTGATTGAGTTCCGCAGATGCCGGTCAATTGCGCCAGAATGGAAACCTGGATGTGCCGAATGCCCGGCAACCTGCCGTCATCTTAGCACTATCGTTTGTTTTTTTCATGGCCCCAGGACCTGTAATTCTCCGGACGACCCGTACGGGAAGGATGGTAATTTGTTGATTCAGAACATGAAATCCGCTCATGGGGGCGATACCCGACTCCCCGGCCGATGGCATAACCCCGCCGCGGATCGCCAGGCGCCAGCCACGGACGCCATCAGAAACTGTACATGAATCCCACACAGGAAACTGTCGCGTCGTACGCCGTGGGTCAGGTCCGTCCGGGAGCCGAACAGCGTGTAGACAGTGCGTTCCGGACCGAAGATGAAAGTGTTGTAATTCTCTTCCTGACCCAGGAGTTCTCGTCCCAGTCTCCATACATCAACAGGTAGGCCTCGCGCAGGAGGACAGCAAATGTGTTGCCGGGCCGCATCAGCGCACGCGTCGCAGAGCCGGTTTGGTGAATTCGCTTTCATCAAGTCCGGTGCGGAACCGGAAATCGGCCCATTGCAGCACAGTGCTCGCACCGGTCAGGTGGTTAACCATCGTTTGTTCTCCCGCCCGCCAGTACTGGTCCAGGTATTGCTGGTAGTTCTCGA
Source organism: Gammaproteobacteria bacterium (assembly GCA_022827325.1). GTDB lineage: Bacteria > Pseudomonadota > Gammaproteobacteria > Arenicellales > Poriferihabitantaceae > VYFG01. Next base: position 39,173 of record JAJDTE010000063.1, read on the forward strand.
ACGTGAGCGTTTTCAGATGTGAGTCCTTGCGGTCGTAAAGCTCCATCTTCCAGGTCCGAAGCTCGCCGGTATCCTGCCAGACGATCTTGCGGCTGTATCCGGATTTCCTGTCCAGGGGGACCTGCTCGATCACCGTGCATGTGAGCGCCCCGCATGGCTCGTCGCGAAGATACCTGTAGGCGTATTCGTCCACCTCCGAAGAGGTCATGTCCTCGTAGGAAAACTCGCTCCCCATGAATGACCCTGAACGTGACGAGGCGTTGATGCGCTTTACCCTTTTCAGGGCCGGCAGATACAGCCACTGGTCGTCCTGTGTGTTGATGTGGGCGTGCGTCAGGAGGGCGGTTCCCTGGACGTCCCGTGGCTGGTCGAACACGAACAGGCTCCGGTCGCCATCTCCCTGCATCTCCAGCACCTTGAAGCGCATCTGGCGGACACTCTCCCGGCCCTGCCGGTCGCGCAGTAGCATCCGCATACCGGCGGTGTAATCCCCGAAGCCGTCGTTGCGGACGCTTGATTCACGCGCAATCCGAAGGCCCTTGTCCTCAGGAGTTTCCTCTTCGGCAAGGGCATGTGTACCCGGCAGGCACAGGCATGACAGCACCAGGGACAGGACGATGACCACGGAATTCAACGGGGTGCCCCGGTGGTGTGGAAAACCCTGGATCCAGCTTTGGCAGACATGCCTGCTTGCGTTGGTTTTGCGGTCAGGGAGCATCCGCACAGACTCCGTAGTGGACATGAAACATTGTACATTGGCACCCTGGAAAAGGTGAAGTTCCGAGGTGAAGTTGCGGCCTTGCAGAAAATTCCGGACGTGATACATTCCCTCACGGATTCACGGCATATTGCCGGTCATCCCCGGCACCGGAAGGGACACGCCACGGGAAATCGATTGCCGGCGCCGATGCACACAAGCCAAGCTTTTTCAGTGTTTTGTAAAGTTCTCGTAAATGGTGTGTAAAGGGTTTGTAAAGGATGCTTCCAGGCGTCCGGATTTCTTGACCATGCCATATCGCCATGTTACGTTCAGCCGCTATTGGGTCATGTATTGTTCGTAACCAAATCAAAGGGGTACTGCCATGAGAAGCGGTGATGAAATGCTCAAGCAGATTGTTGAGAAGTCCGCCATCGACACGGATTTCAGACAACAGTTGCTTGAAAATCCGAAGACTACAATCAGCAACGAACTGGGAGTCACGATTCCCGATTCGATGAACATCATAATCCATGAGAGCGACATGCAGACGGTGCATCTCGCCCTGCCACCGGATCCGAACATTACCGAGGAGCAACTCGAGGCCATCTCAGCTGGCCTTTGCTGCTGCTGGTAAGCAAAGCCGCCGGCGTTTAGCCGGCAATCTGCGGAACAACCCGGGTCCGCATACGCAAGGATTGCTTGAACCGACCCCCGCCTCCGGCCGGACGCGGGGGTTTGGTTTGCCTGTTCGAGGCCGGACTTAGTCGGTGACGGCCCCGGATAGCACCATAAAGACGTAGGCCTTGGCTTTTCCAAGCCGGTTTCCGGTGATTACCAGCTTGATGTGGTGAATGCCGCGCAACAGCACAAAACGTCCGGACTTCGCAAACAGCATCGTCGGTTTCGAGACCCAGTCCGCAAGCGCCGTCAGTTTCTCCGGAACCACAAGGTCCTCATGGCCCAGGGCATCCAGGAACGGATCCCAGTCGGTCAGGCCGTCGAGCCAGTAGCGGGAATCCTTTGTGTATCTCTGCTTGACAATGAGGGTAAGGCCGAGCGTCGGGCCGACGCCCTCGTCCCGCACGTCAATATTCAACCCGGTCCGGACGATATTCACCCGTTCACGGAAGCGTGCGATCACGGAATCGACCGCCGAGATCTCCCCCGGCCAACCCGTGTTTTCAAGATAGTCGCATGTTTCCCGCGGCGTCTTGAATCCCATGACCGCCAGGCGGATGGCCCGTGAACGGGACGGGAAAACTCCAAACGAATCCATGCGCGTATCCCCCGGCTGCGCGAGGTAAGCCTGTTCGACGTGCTTGCGCTGGTCATCACTCATCTCCCAGCCCAGGCAGGAAACGAGCGCGTCAGCCACCATGCCGACCTCATCCGCCTGGCCGCCAGCGCCGACAATCGGACGTTCGCCGGGCCTCAGGAACATTCCCGGAAGCGAACATGCACTGTCCTGCGCTGAACCGATGTCATATTCAAGCATCAGCTTGCGGCCGACGACTTCACGCAGGGGAGAGTGCTCGGATTCCATCTGTCTGAACAGTCGCGAGACCGCCCTGGCGATCTCGTCCGTCCTGTCGGTCCGGGCACGTTCATGGAAAATATCCGCCGTTCTGGTCCCGCTCGCCAGGGATACTCCGAAATCCGCTTGCGGGTTTCGCAAATGAAGCGGCAGTTCAAAGCCGAAAGGAAGGGCACCCATCGTGATGGGAAGCTTCCCGGCGCATACGAGGATGCGCTCCCATTCGGGGTCTCCGATCAGAATCGGCGAGACCCGATTCCGGAACTGCCCGAGCAGTTCGCCCATGCTGCCGCCCTCTTCGGCAAGACGGTCCTGGGTAAGTATGATCGCCTCGTCAATATCCATATTTAGTCCTCGGGACTGCAGGCCCGGGACCAGGGCCGGCTGCAGGGAACGGGGCCCGGACAGCCCATGCCGACGGGCGCCGGGCCTGCCGGGAACAGTGCATGGCCGGGATAATCACCCGCGCCCCAGGCATGCCGGCGCAGTGCCGGGTCCGGTCCTGCGCCCGGGGCTCCATACCCCCGGCTTCGGCGGTCGTGCGGTCATTTCCCGTATTTGCTTGCGTGTCCAAGTCCTTCAGGCTTCCAGGGTCTCGACGAGACGCTCCAGGGCCTCGATGCAGAATGCGGTGGTCACGGATTCAGAGCCGTGCCCGATCTGTCCGAACGCGCCCCATCTCAGCGATTGGTCGCCAAACGCGAGCAGTTCCGGCCAGCTGCCGTCTTCATGCTGCGAACCGATGATCCTTTCCACCTGGCATTTCACGTCAATACTTTCAAGGCGGTCGATATTATAGAGTGCTGAGATCGCCTGAGCGGTCTGGAGGAGGTTGCCGAATTCCCCTTTCCCGCCGCCCAGGTCAAGGATTCGATCCGCAAGTATCGGCCGCAGACTGTCGAGTGCGGGTTCGGCGCGCATCATGGCACGGGTTGTTGCATAGTAGATCGTAACCGTATCGGGATACCACTTGGACGAGTCCTTGAGCCGGTCTTCAATGATCAGTGCCTCCAGCCATCGTTGGGCGTCCCTGGATTCGGGGTGGTCGCCGAGGTAGGCGATGACATTCGCGTTGACCACAGGATCGGCTTCGATACGGAAGCTGGACACGACATCGGGTTCTTCCTCCTCCAGCATCCAGGTCTTGAAACAGCCGGTGTCGTCGCGGTTTGCCAGTATTCGCGGGACATTCCTTCCCAGAAATATCCAGGGGTGGGACCCAATGACAAGCGAACAGAGGGTGGTGCTGTCAAGATCCTGAGGAAGGTGGCGGTAGTAGCGCCACAATCCGGGATACTCGATGGTGCTGACGAGATACTTCCTGGTGGCGTCGCACAGGGCCCTGGCCCGGGCCTCATCGCTGCTTTCCAGGGCAAGCACGCAAAGGGCCGAAATGAACGGAGGCTTTTCGAAATGCCGCGGAATGTCCGGATCGGCGATATTGAACCTGATGCAGTGCCATGCCCCGGATTCGTCGACCACGGATTCCAGGAAGGCCAGGCCACGGAGGATGCTTTCCCTGCCCTTTTTGGCAAGTGCCTTCGGGGTGGCGGCGTGCTTGCGGGCGCGCACCCGTTCGGGGGCGGGCGGGCGCATGGGCGGTGCGGGGTCGTGTAGCGTCCTGCGAAGAAACGCCAGTGACGTTGCGCCGGCTTTCGCCTCCTTCCGCTCGGCCTCGCTGAATTTGTTGCGCGGCGGGATCACCAGGTGCGTGGCGGAATAGGATTCTTCGTGCACGTGGATCTCATGGTCTTCGTCCAGGGTAACGCCGAATTCCCTTGCGATCGTTTCCTTTGGATTCATGACAAGGCGTGCGCGAAAGTCGCTGTCCTCGGCGGCTCTTGAAGCAATGCGATCGGTTGCGTCAGCAGGTTTCTTCATGGATGGTTTCCATTTGCGCGAGACGTGGTCGGGTATGGGTCCCCGGCTGCCGGATGATGGAACAGGGCCAACCTTCCGACCCGCAATTCCGGGTCAGGCGACCTGTCTCTTGACCAGTTCTTTGAATACCCCGTCGACCTCCATGAGTTCGTCGAAGGAGCCGCTCTGTACGGCTTTTCCGGCCTGCAGCACGTAGATGCGGTCGGCCTGTTCCAGCGTGGACAGGCGGTGGGCGATGACGATCCGGGTGGCAGTCAGGGTCGTGAGGTTCCGCATTACCTTGGCCTGGTTTTCGTTGTCCAGCCAGTTGGTTGCCTCGTCGAACAGCATGATTCGGGGGTTGCCGATCACCGAACGGGCGATTGTGATGCGCTGGCTCTCGCCGCCCGACAGGACAGACCCGCTGGCGCCGACCATGGTCATCATGCCCATGGGCATGCCCCTGATCTCGTCCTCGACTTCGGCGACCCGGGCAGCGGTCCATACTTCCTCGTTCTCCACTCCATCGTGGTGACTGACCAGGTTGTCCCAGAGGTCCTGGGGATGGAGCCCCACCGATTGCGGCACTGTGCCGATTTTCCGGCGCACCTGTCTCAGATTCAGGTGCCTGAGGTCACGCCCGTCGTAATACACCGCACCGGCGGTTGGCCGGTCGATGCCAAGTGCGATCCGGAACAGGGTGCTCTTGCCGGCACCGGACTCGCCGGCAATCGCGATGAATTCACCGGGGCGGACGCGGATCGTGACCCCGTCGAGAATCAGCGGTCCGTCGGGATCGTAGCGGAAGGAAATGTGGTCGAACAGAATGTCGCCGCCAAGATATTCAACCGGCTCTCCTTCAACCTCGGCCCCGGGAACCGCGGTGAGCAGCGGGCGCATCTGGTCGAACGCCGGCAGCATGGCGGCAACGGTGCCGAAGGACTCGCCGAGCCGGGCGATGGCGGTCTGGAATACGATGAAGACCGTGTAGACGACAAGAAAATCGCCGACCGGGACGTTCCGGTCGCCCACCGACATCACCGCAAAAAGCAGAACTCCGGCGGCGAGAAAGGGGAGCGCGGCGCCAAATGCCCGGGAATGCCCCTCGAGTGAACCCAGTTCGAGTTCCGCGCGTTTCTGCTCGCGGTAGCCCCGGGCCCAGATGGCGAAAGCCGACCCTTCCGCATTTTCCACGCGCAGCTTGGTGATGCCGCCCACGATCTGGAACAGCTGGCCGGCCACGCGGCGTGTCGCACTGATCATCCGCCCATACGGCGAGATCTGGCACCACCCGATGACCGCGGTGATCAGCAGGGAAGCCAGGCTGAAGGCGAGGGCGATGCTCCCGAGGGTGGCATCGTAGAAGAAGATGATGCCAAAGGACGGGAGCAGGAAAATGATCGACAGGAAGCTGTCGGCAACGACCCCCTGCAGACCGTCGCGAAGATTCTGGAAGGTCATTCCCGACATGGCCAGGTCGCCTGCCGGCTGGCGGTGCAGGATGCTCGGAGGAAGACGCATGAGGCGGTCCCAGAAGGCGGCCTCGACCCGTGACGCCGCGCGCCCCTCGAGCCGCATCATTGCAGTGCCCTGAAGCAGGTGCAGCAGGGCGCCGAGCACGCCGAGACCCGCCAGCGCCACGGCCATGGCATAGAGCGCCCCGACGTTTCCGCCCGCCGTGGCTTCATGCGCAACAAATCCGAGCGCAAGTGCCGGCAGGAGCTTGATCAGGCCGCCCGGAAGCCCGGCAATCACAAGCCGTAGCAGATCCGCGGCCGATCCATGCAGGGCGATTTTCAGCAGGTCTGCCGGTTTCACGTTCCCCGACGGCAAAGGCCGGTAGAACATCCAGGCTTCCTCCCCCAGCGCGCTGGCGCGATCCGCGGAGATCCGCACACTGCGCTTGGTGACCGGGTCGAATTCCCGATAGCGCCCGAACATTCCCGGCAGCAACGCCACGGGCCGCCCGTCCTCCGGGCGGAATACCAGCATCGCGTTGCTGTCCCCGCGCCACCAGGCTCCCTCGGCCTTGAAACGCACGCGCCGGGCGCGTACGCCCGAGGCATCGAGAACGTCCACGAGACCGATCGGAATATCGGCAGGTCCCGTGCGCGCCGGGATCCGGAAATCGATGCCTTCATGGCGGCCGATGATCCGCAGTGCATCTTCCAGGGCCGTGTCCTCGACACTGGCTTCCCGGTCAATGGGCTGATCATAGATATTGAAAAGCCGTTGCCTGGCAACCCTCTCGGCCGTACGGCGGCTGGTTGTCCGCGCGCGCTCGAGATTCACGTCATCGACCACGGCCAGGCGGCGGTTTAGGCGTTCCAGGGTGAAGGCGACCGCGTGGAAGGTGGCGAGCGCCGGCAGCAGCGTGCCTTGCTGCGCCAATGTTTCGGTAGACTGGCCCGTCAGTGTCGTCTCTTCGAACAGGGTGATCCAGCTGGTCCGTGTCAGCGGGAGCATGGTTTCGCCTGCACCGCCGGCCTCGGCAAGTTCCGCCTGGTCGACGATATCCATGAACAGGACTGCGCCGTGCGACGGTTTGCTGACCCATACCACGCGGTGCCGTGTGGACAGCGTGCAGGGGGGAGAAAGGGTTTGCGCCAGACCGGGTTCGGCCAGGGCGGTCGGACGCGGAAGGGGGCTCGCAAAGCGCGACAGTGTGCCGGTGATGGCGTTCAGCCAGGTGTCGGCCTGCTCCGCCAGTTCCGCCGGATCGGCCTGGGACAGCAGGGACGCCGGCAGCCGTTTCAGCATTGTGCCCGGCATTCCCTTGGCCATCAGGCTGAGCGTAGTGTCCTGGCCATCGTCCCGTACGTCCGGGGCGACGCCCGGCAGCAACCATCCCGAATCCCGGCGCAGCAGATGCTGTGGTGCCGCCTGTTCCACCCCGTCCTTGAGTTCGATCAGAAACAGGTTGACGGCGCCCTGATCGATGAACCAGGCGCTGTCGGGATCGTCGAGCCTGACCGGCAGATTGCCGGCACAGGGCACAGCTGTGCCGGAGCGTGCGGCGAGCTCTGCGATGGATGTGTATTGCGGTCCGGCGTCCTTCATCAGCCCGACTTGACCAGCTTGTAGTACGTGCCTTCCCGGTCCGCAATCAGCTCGGCATGGGTGCCGCGCTGCACCGTGACGCCCTTGTCGAGCACGATGATTTCATCGCAATCCCGCACAGTGCTCAGCCGGTGTGCCACGATCAGGCAGGTGACGCCGCGCCGTCGTAGGGCATCATCAACGAATTCCTCAGTCGCGGCATCGAGGGCGCTGGTTGCCTCGTCCAGGATGAGCACCGTCGGATGGCCCACCAGCGCACGGGCGATTTCCAGCCGTTGCCGCTGGCCGCCGCTGAAATTCGCCCCCCCCTCTTCGACCAGGGTCGCATATCCCTGCGGCCGGATCAGGATTTCGTCATGGATCTGGGCATCCCGCGTCGCGGTGAAAATGGCTTCATCCGGAATGGCCGGGTTCCACAGGGTGATATTGTCGCGTACTGACGCGGAAAAGAGCACGACCTCCTGATCCACCATGGAAATGGACTGCCGCAGCACTTCCTCGGGAATCTCATCCCGCAGATGGCCGTCAAACAGGATTTCCCCCGACCAGGGCTGGTAGACACCCGAAACCAGCCGCGCCAGAGTCGACTTGCCGGAACCGCTTGGACCGACCACGGCAACCCGCTGTCCCGGCCTGATCACGAGGCTGAAGCCCTTGATCAGGGGTGGGCGGCTCTTGTTGAAACCGAAGGTGACATTGCGCAGTTCGAGCTGGCCTGCCAGCTGGAGCCGGCCGTTGAACGTGGGAATTGAGTCCGATTCCGGGCTCCGGCGATTGAAAACCGGGTCTTCGGCGGCCTTGGAGATGTCATCGATCCGCTGCAGGTCGGTTTCGAGCGCCTGGCGCTTGTCGGCGAATTCCAGAAAGTGCCCGATGGGAGTCAGGAACAGTTCTGCCAGGATATAG
>JAJDTE010000047.1:0-11165 GCA_022827325.1 Gammaproteobacteria bacterium
GTCAGAATCCCGCCGCCATGCCATCCTTGCGATGATCGGAGCCGGCGACATAGACGCCGTCCGCGCGGTAGATGAGCTGGGCGCCGCCGAACCCGGTTTCCTCGTCCGGGCTGCCGTCATACAGCCTGTGGCCGCGACGCCGGAGCTCTTCTGCGACTTCAGGGTCGAAGCCTTCCTCCAGGTGCAGCTGGAGATCTTCCAGCACCCGCCAGCGGCGGGCATCACTGGCGGTCTGCGGATTCTGCCCGTAGTCGAATATGCGGATCACCATCTGCGCATGCCCCTGGGCCTGCATGCTCCCGCCCATGACACCGAAACTCATTTCCGGACGGCCGTCCCGGGTGACGAAACCGGGGATGATGGTGTGAAACGGCCGCTTGCCGCCGCCCGCCTCGTTCGGGTGCCCGGGAACCAGGTTGAATCCGGCGCCGCGGTTCTGCATGCTGATACCGGTTCCCTCCACCACCACGCCGGAGCCGAAGCCGAAATAGTTGCTCTGGATCATGGAGACCATCATGCCGTCCCGGTCGGCGGCGGTGAGGTACACCGTGCCGCCCCGGTCGGGAAAGCCGTGATCCGGGAAGCGCGCCTCCTCCATGCTGATCAGGGACGCCCGTGAAGCCAGGTACCCGTCGTCCAGCAGGGACTCCACGGACACGGTCATGGCGTCGGGATCGGCGATGTACTGCCAGGCATCCGACAGCGCCAGTTTCATGGCCTCCACCTGGAGATGCACGCTGTTCGCGGAATCCTGTGCGAAGCGGCCCACGTCCAGGTGACGGATGATGCCGAGCATCATCAGGGCGGCCAGCCCCTGGCCGTTGGGCGGAATCTCGTGAAGGGCGATGTCGCCGTATTGCTGCTGGATCGGCCTCACCCAGTCGGCCCGGTGGTCGGCGAGGTCGGACATCTCCAGTTTCCATCCGTTCCGCCTGGACGAGGCCACCATTTCCGTCGCCAGCTCACCCCGGTAGAACGCCTCTCCCCGGGTGTCGGCGATGGCCCCCAGCGTGGCCGCCTGGTCGGGGAACCGGAACCATTGCCCCGGCGCCGGGGGCTTTCCGCCCGGCAGGAAGTGATGGAAGCCTTCCTGCTCCCGGAATTCCGGCGACGAGGCTGCCCAGGCCCGCGCGGTGATCGGGGACACGGCAAAGCCGCCGCGGGCGTACTCGATGGCATCCTCGAACAGCCGCCCGAAGGGGAGCCTGCCGAAGCGTTCGGACAGAGCCACCCAGGCGGACACCGCCCCGGGGACGGTGGTGGCGGGCCAGCCGAAAAGCGGCATCTCCCCAAGGCCGGCATAGTCATCCGGCGTGACCGCGGCCGCCATGCGGCCGGAAGCGTTGAGGCCGTGCAGTTCCGTCCCGTCCCACAGAATGGCAAAGGCATCGCTGCCGATCCCGTTGCTTGTGGGCTCCACCACGGTGAGGGTGATGGCCGTGGCGAGCGCCGCGTCCACCACATTGCCGCCATCGCGCAGTGCGCGGATACCGGCCTGCACCGCGAGAGGCTGGGACGAGGCGACCATGTTGCGCGCCATGACCGGCATACGCCGGGAGTCGTAGGGAAATCCGTTGGGAAAACCGTAATCGAGGGAGAGCATTGGGCTGGTCTGGGGGTCTCGGTCTGGAAACAATCTTCGGGTAATGATTTACTGCTTTGCAGGTCGAAAGCTGAGTTAGTGTGTAAATGAGTAAAGAGGATGCAACGACGATGGAATTGTTAGTGTCGCTGGCGTCATTGTCAAATTCAGCAATGTATCGGCGCAAGGATTCCCGAAGTTCGGAAAACCATTATTTGAACGGATACAGGATCCTCTTCCGGTCATGGGACGCAGGCCTGAGGTGCGCTATGATGTAGCTACAATGAGCCTACGAATTGAGGTCTGCCTCCATGACCACCGACACTGTAGTACGGGCCAGGATCGATAGCGACACCAAGAAACGCGCTGCTGCGGCACTGGAAGCAATGGGGCTGACGGTTTCGGATGCCATCCGCCTGTTGATGCTGCGGATCGCCGAAGAAAAGCGCCTGCCGTTCGCCGTCCGGATTCCGAACGTGACAACCACAAACGCCATGAACGAACTGGACAGTGGTCGCGGCAAGCATTTCGACAATGCCGATGCACTTTTTCAGGATCTGGATATCTGATGCTGACCCCGGTTCGGTCCAGACAGCTCTAGCGGACACCGACTGTGCGGACGTCCAAAGCGGATTGCTCCATACAAGCACGTGCCGACACCTGTCCGGGAGTCAGGAATGCCCGGACGCCGACGCGCCCACCCGGATGGCGCGTTCCCGCCGGATTGCCATGATACTGTAAGTCATCACGGCGGCCAGCACCACCGCGCTGCCGGCCAGGGTGTAGAGGCTGGGCGTCTCGCCGACCCCGAGCCAGACCCAGATCGGGTTCAGCACGGCCTCGCTGAGGGAGAACAGCGCCACCTCCGCCGCCGGAATGAAACGGGTGCTCCAGGTCAGGCACATGAACCCGAAGCCGAACTGGATACTGCCCAGTGCCAGGATGATCACCAGGTCATGGCGGCTGACGGTAAAGTCGACGACGAAGGCCAGCACGATCAGCGCGGTGAACAGGCCGGACAGGCAGGTCGCGGGCATCATGTCCACATGCCGGTTGCCCCGCAGGATCAGGAGGTAGAACACGTACATGATGGCGAGGCAGAGGGCGAATACATTCCCCAGCATGCCGCCGGACACCAGGCCGTCCGCAAACATCAGCCCGATGCCAAGGATGGCGGCGAACATCGCGGCCAGACTGGCGCGGGTCACCCGTTCCCGCAGGAACAGCCACCCGGCCAGCGCCGCCAGCAGGGGGGAGGCGCCGATGATGAATACCACGTTGGCCACGGTGGTGTTGAGCAAGGCCATGATGTAGAAGATCGACCCCACGGAAAGGACGAGCGCGGCGAGCAGGCCCGGCCGGCCGATGTCGGCGAAGCGCCTGGCGATGCTGCCGCGGTACTGGAAAACCAGGAAGACGAAGATGGTCAGGAATGTGGCCAGCGAGCGGTAGAACAGGATCTGCCAGCCGTCCGCGGCCTCGATATTGCGGATCATGATGCCGGAAAGGCTGAGGAAGGTGCCGCCCAGGAGGGCGATGGCGACGCCCACCATATAGCGGTTGTCCCGGGGCAGGAACTGCATGCGGAGTGAAGGGGTTCTCGGGGGGATCAGGCGGAAGCCGTCTCCACCATGGCCAGGCGGCGGTTGCGCCTTGCCTCCAGGGGCGCCACCAGCAGCGACATCATCGGCGGAACGATGAGCAGCGTGATCATCGCCGACAGCGCCAGGCCCCCCACCACCACCGAACCGAGGCCCCGGTAGAGTTCCGAGCCCGCCCCGGGAAACAGCACCAGCGGTAGCATGCCGAACACGGAGGTGAGCGTGGACATGAAGATCGGCCGGATGCGGTTGCGCGTGGCCCGCGGAATGGCCTCCTTCGGGTCCATGTCCCTCTCCCGGATCAGGTGCAGGGTCTGGTGCACCAGCAGGATGGCGTTGTTGACCACGATGCCCACGAGGATCACGAATCCCAGCATGGTGAGCATGTCCAGGGCCTGGTAGGTGTAGAGATTCAGCACCGCGAGGCCCGCGATGCCGCCCGCGGCGGCGATGGGGACCGACACCATGATGATCAGCGGGTAGACAAAGCTCTCGAACAGCACCGCCATCACCAGGAACACGATCACTACCGCCAGAAGCAGGTTGATGCCCATGGCGGCGCGGGTCTGGTCAAGCTTGTCCGCGGTGCCGGAAATCCTGAGCCGCACGTCCGGGGGCAGTCCCTCGGCCCTCAGCGGTTTGATCACCTGGTCCCGGATCATCTCGATGGCCGATTCCAGCGGCAGGAGGGCCCCTGGCCGGACCTCCAGGGTGATGGTGCGGAAACGTTCCCGGTGCTGGATCTGCGTGGGACCCGAGGTCAGTTCGATGTCGGCCACGGATTCCACCGGGATGACCTGGCCGGACGGCGTGACGATGGGCAGGTCCCCGATCCCCTGGGTTTCCACCACGGAACCGGTGGCGCCCTTGAGCAGTATGTCCATGAGCTTGCCTTCCACCGTGGCCTGGGTGACCCGGAGCCCGTCATTGAACGTGTCGATGGTCAGGGCCAGGTCCCGTGCGGTGATGCCGCTGTCATTGAGCCGCACCCGGTCCGGGTTCACCCGGACTTCCGGCGCACCCAGTTCCAGGCCGGGAACCGGCCGCCATTCGTGGCCCTGGTTCCGCGGGAACAGGTGGATGATCCGGCCGAAGGCGCGGTTCGCGACCTCCAGCACCGTTTCCAGCTCGTTGCCGGAAATGTCCAGGTCCACCTTGCGCCCGCCGCCGATGCCGCGGCCGAAGATCGACGGCTGGGTGATGAACCCGAATGTGCCCGGTTCCCGGAATACCGGTGCGCTCAGCACGGGCTTGAGTTCCGCCACCCTGGCGGGGTCCGCGGAAACCGCCCCGAGGAAGGTGCGGGACCGCGTGGCCACGTAGAAGAACCGTTCGATCAGGGGAGGACCCTCGGCCTCCGGGGGCGCGCCGGTACCGTCGCCCGGGCTTTCAAGGAACCGGTTCCTGATCCCGCCGTAGAACCGCTCGAGCTGCTGGACCAGCGTGGGTTCCTGCTCGGCCTCGGCCGGCGGGGCATCCGTCTCGGTGATCCAGAGATGGCTGATTTCCTGTTCTATGCCCTCCGCGATCCGGTTGGTGGTGTCGAGGTTGTAGCCCGGCGGGGGTATGACGATGCCGAACAGGAGGTTGCGGTTGCCCTCCGGCAGGTATTCGAGCTTGGGCAGGAACTGGTAGCTGAAGTAGCCTGCGCCCGCGGTGACGGTGACCGCGATGAGCAGGGCAATGAACCGGCTGCGCACCACCAGGGTGACGAAACCGATGATCATCCTGCTGAACAGCCCGGCGACGGAGTCCAGCAGGAAGATCCGGACTTTCCGTATCTTGCCGTCCGGGGTCTGGCTGCCCGACAGCATCCGGCGCGAAAACGCGGGGATGACCGAGATGGACACCACCAGGGAAAGCACCACGGCAACGGAAATGGCCACGGCGATATCGCGGAACAGCTGGCCGGCCTCCAGTTCCATGACGAGGATGGGGATGAACACCATGACCGTGGTCAGCGCCGAGACCAGCACCGCGCTCCACACCTGGCTTGCCCCCAGGTAGGCGGCCTCGCGGTTGCCGTACCCTTCTTCCTTGTGCCGGTAGATGTTCTCGAGCACCACGATGGCGGCATCCACCACCATGCCCACCGCGAAGGCCAGGCCCGCCAGGGAGATCACGTTGATGGAACGCCCCAGGGCCGCCATGGCGACGAAGGCGCCGACCACGGACACGGGAATCGCCAGGGAGACGATGAGGGTGGCGCGGAACGAACGCAGGAACAGGATCAGGATCATCGCCGCCAGGCCGCCGCCCACCCAGATATTCTGCTTGACCAGGTCGATGGCGGAATTGATGTACACCGTCTCGTCGTACACCTGCTTGAGATTCAGTCCGGCCTCCGGCACCACGGTCTCGTTGAGTTCCCTTACCGCCTCCTCGATGCCCGCCATGGTCTCGATGACGTTGGCGCCTGTCTGGCGGGTGGCGTTCATGGCCAGGGCGGCATCGCCGAGCATCCGGATGGTGGCGGTGGGTTCCTGGTAGCCGAAGCGCACATCGGCGATATCGCCCAGCGTGGTGCGGGCGATCAGGTCGCTGCCGCCCCGGTTGATCAGCACCCCGCGAATGGCCTCCAGGGACTGGAGTTCCCCCTCGGTCCGGACCACGTAGCGCCGCTTGCCCTCGTCGATGTCACCGGCGCCCAGGGAGATGTTGGCGAGTTGCAGCGAGCGGCTGATGTCGGCGATGGTCAGGCCGTGGCGCGCCAGCAGCGTCGGATCGATGAGGATGTGTATTTCGCGCTCGCCGGCGCCGAAGAAATTCACCCGGCTCACGCCGGGCACCCGTTCGATGCGCTCCTGGACGGAATCCCGGATGAAGTCGCCGTATTCGTGCATGTCCCGGGTGTTTCCGGGCAGTCGGTTGAAGATGAACCAGGCGATGGCGTTGTCCTCGCTGCCGGCGGTGTCCAGGGTCGGCTGGTCGGCCTCCTCGGGATAGTCCGACACCCGGTCGAGCCGGTTGGAAACCAGCAGCAGCGCCCGGTCCATGTTGGTGCCCACCCTGAATTCCAGGGTGATTCGGGAGCGGCCGAGATCAGCGTTGCCGGTGATGGAGGTAAGTCCCTCGATACCCGCCAGCTGCTCTTCCTGGGGGTTCATGATTTCCCGCTCCACCTCCGCCGGGGCGGCGCCGAACCAGTTGGTGGTCACCGTGATCACCGGTCGGTTTACGTCGGGGGCGAGCTGGATCGGTATGGTGGACAGCGCCACCAGTCCGAACAGCACGACCAGCAGCACCGCCGCGACGATGGCGATGGGCCGGTCGATGGAAACGCGAATGAGATCCAAGGGGAAACCCCGGGCCGGCTCTAGGAAGGATCGCCCGCCACCGAGACGGGCTGGTCCGGCCGCAGCCGCTCATTGCCCCGGATGACGACCCGTTCGCCTTCCGACAGTCCGCCCACCACCTCGAGCCGGTTGCCCACCGGGGCGCCGAGACGGACCGGCCGCAACCGCGCGAGGCCCTCCTCGACGACGTACACGATGCTGCCCCGTCCCTTTCGGATCACGGCATCCTTGTGCACCGAACTGATCTGCCTGCTGATCCCCGCGGGGACGTGGACTGTCACGCTCTGCTGCACCGCCAGGGCCATGGCCTTGGGGTCCAGGCCGATGGAAAACCGCACCCGGCGCGTTCTTGTCCTCGGATTTTCCTCCGGAACCACGGCCCGCACCCGGGCCTGGTGGCGGCTGCCGTCCTCGAAGGTGATGTCCACTGCGCGGCCCTCGGTGAGGCCGGCAAGGCGGGCCGCCGGTACATCCGCCTCGAGCTCCAGGGAGCCGTCGGACACCAGCCGGATCACGGGTTGCCCCCGCTGTAGGTAGCTGCCCACTTCCGTCAGCTTATCGGTGACCGCGCCGTCGAAAGGCGCGGTGATCTGGGTGTAGCGAAGCTCCAGGTCCACCATCCGGATCTCCGCGTCGGCGCTGTTGAGTTCCGCCTCCGCCTCCCGAACCCGGGCGAAGGCGATGTTCTGCTGCTGGTTGGCGTCGTCGATCTGGGCCTTGCTCACCGCCGCCGAAGTCTGCAGGCTGCTCAGCCGTCCGACTTCCTGGCGGGCCAGTTCAAGCTGCGCCCGGGCGACCGCGATGCGGGTCTCGGCCTCCATGCGCTGGCTTTCCGCCAGCCGCTTGCGCAGGTGCAGCGGCTCGGGGTCGACGGATGCGATGCGTTGCCCCCTGGTGACCGAATCCCCCACCCGAACATCGATTTCGGTGACCGCCCCGGCAACCCGGGCGGCCACGGTGCCGGCCTGGACCGTCACCAGCCTGCCGAGGATGGGCACGGTCTGGGTGAAATCCTGCCGGATGACGGGGTCGACCGTGACCAGGGCCTGCGGCTGGGCGACGGCGGGCCCTGCGGCCGTGCAGAACAGCAGGCACAGGAGCAGGATTCGGTTCCTGGTATTGCGGGACGCTTCCATCGCGGTATTATCGCCGAAGTCCACACAACACAATACAGCAAATCGTTCCGGCAGAATATCCCTGTTCCAACCCCCTTCCATGTCCGACAGCGCACAAATGATCGATCACATCGTGTATGAAACCGGCGAGGAACCGACCTGGTCGGTGATCTGGCTGCATGGCCTCGGCGCCGACGGCCACGACTTCGCGCCGGTGGCGCGGGAGCTGGGGTTCCGGGACAGTCCCGCACTCAGATTCCTGTTTCCCCATGCGCCGGTCCGGCCCATCACGATCAACGCAGGGATGCGGATGCGCGGCTGGTACGACATCCGGGGCATGGCGTTCGACCGCGAGGAGGACCGTGACGGCCTCGAGGAATCCCGGGACCATGTCCACCGGCTGATTGCCCGGGAGAATGCCCGGGGCATCCCCGCCGGGCGCATTTTCCTCGCCGGGTTTTCCCAGGGCGGCGCGGTGGCGCTGTTCACCGGCCTCAGGTATCCCGAACGGCTGGCGGGACTGGTCGCCCTGTCCACCTACCTGCCGGCGGCGGATTCCACCCTGGCGGAGCGGAGCGGGGCCAACGCGGCGGTGCCGGTCTTCATGGCCCACGGCACGGACGACCCGGTCATTCCGCTGGCGCTGGCGGAGCACAGCCGGGGGCTCCTCGGGCAGATGGGATACCCCGTGGAGTGGCACACCTACACGATGCCCCATTCGGTGCACCCGGAGGAAATCCTGCAGATCCGCACGTTCATGCAGGACGTGGTCCTCGCCGGATGAGCCCGCAGCGGGGTGCGGATCCCGGCGCGGCGTTCCGCCGCGTTTTGCTTTCCACCGCAGGCTGGCATAATCCCGTCCCCCCCGAACGGCCCCAGGTACCGACTGCCCCCGGTTTTCCGTGAAGACCAGATCTGCAATTTCCATCGTCGGCATGGCCGCGATGCTGCTGGCCCTGGCCGCCGGCCAGGGCCGGGCCGATGTCTCCATCCGCTATACCAATCCACTGGCCCCGGAAGGGGAGATGACCCTGGCGGCCAGCGGCAGCCGGGCCGCGATGCGGGTCCCGGTGGGAGCAAGGGACGGCCGCATCCTCTATGACCGGGACGGGCACCGGATGCTCTTGGTCATCGACAGCGACCGGTCCTACATGGACGTGGATACCGTGCTTGCGGCCCTGGGCGGGCTGTCCGGCCTGCTTGCGGGCCTGGTGGAAGACATGCCCGGGGACCTCAAGGCCCAGCTGGACGGCCTGCTGGACAGCGCCGGGAAGGCGGGCGGCCGGGCGCCGGAGGTGTCCGATACGGGGCGGACCGACACGGTGCGCGGCATTTCCTGCCGGGTATCCACCTACCGCTGGCCGGATTCCGCGGCCGAAATGTGCCTGGCGGACCCCGGCGAGATGGGCATCGGCGCCGGGGATTTCTCGATGCTGAGGGCGATGGTGGCGAAACAGGTGGCGTCCGTCAGGCTGCTCGGGGAGATCCTGGGCATGTCCATCCCGGACCTCGGACTGGACGTCATCGACCGGGTTCCGCTCCGGATTCGGCAGCTTTCCGGGCCGGATGCGGGCTCGGGCACGGAATTCCTCGGCATCAGCCGGGAAGTCGACCCGGCGCTGGTGTCGCTGCCGTCCGACTACCGGCTCGTCAGCCTGGTGGAGAATTGAACGGGCGGCGGCGCCAGTTCCGGCCCGGCGCCGGCCGGCCGGTCCGGGCAAACACGTTCCCCGGAGTCCTTCCATGGCCATGAAGAAGGAATTCGTCGCCCTGATGGCGCTCAGCATGTCCCTGGTGGCGCTGGCCATCGACGCCATGCTGCCCGCTCTTGCCGAGATCGGCTCCGATCTGGGCCTGGTTCGGGACAACGACCGCCAGCTCGTGCTCACGGTCCTGTTTCTCGGGCTTTCACTGGGCCAGCTGTTCTACGGGCCGATCTCGGATTCCCTTGGCCGCAGGGGCCCGATCTTCTTCGGCTTCGGGCTGTTTATCCTCGGCAGCGCCCTGGCGGTGGTGGCGCCGACCTTCGAATGGCTGCTGATCGGCCGGTTCCTGCAGGGGCTGGGCGCCGCGGGGCCCCGGATTCTCACCGTCGCCATCATCCGCGACTGCGCCGTGGGCAGGGAAATGGCCCGCCTGATGTCCCTGGTGATGATGGTGTTCATTCTCATTCCCGCCATTGCCCCTGCCCTGGGGCAGGCAATCCTGCTCATCGCGTCGTGGCGCGGGATTTTCCTGGCCCTGCTGCTGCTGTCGAGCATGACCCTGGTCTGGTTCTATTTCCGTCAGCCGGAAACCCTGTCGTTCGAGGCGCGGCGCCCGATTTCCCCGGCCTCGCTGGGCGGGGCGTTCGTCGAGATCCTGCACACCCGGTCCACGGTGCTGTACACGCTGGCCGGGGGGATGATCTTCGGCAGCTTCGTGGGCTTTCTGAATTCCGCCCAGCAGATTTTCCAGGAGCTGTACGGACTGGGCGTGCGCTTCCCCGCCTATTTTGCGGTCCTGGCACTGACCATTGGCTGCGCCTCCCTGATCAACGCCCGCCTGGTGATCCGGCTGGGGATGCGCTTCCTGTGCATCCTGGGCCTCGGCGTGACCGTCCTGACGTCCGCGGTCTTCCTGATCTACTGCCTGATCGCGGACCCCGGCATTTGGCTGCTCATGGCCTACCTGATGGTGACCTTCTTCTGTACCGGCATCCTGTTCGGCAATATCAGCGCCCTCGCCATGGAACCCCTCGGCCATATGGCCGGACTGGCGTCCTCGGTGATCGGTTCGGCCAAGACGCTGATTTCCCTGCTCCTCGGCTATGTCATCGGCTACGCCTACGACAACTCGGTGGTGCCGCTGGTAGCGGGCTTCTTCCTCCTTTCCGCCCTGGCCTTCGGATTGATGTGGCTGTCCGGGAGCGAGGCCCCGGCCGCCCGTCAGGTCCTGACCGACAGGCTGCGGGAGGAAAGCTCCAGGTAGTAGGGCCAGTGGTGGTCCAGGTAGGCCTTGAGCGCCGGGGCCTTGCCGGCGATGTCCTCAAACTCCGCCCGAACCTCCGCGTCGGCGCGCGGATCCCTGGCGATGCCGGCGTGCCGCACCGTGCGATCGTGCCAGGCCCCCATCTGCTCCCAGTCCCTGGGGGCCTCTCCCGCCTGCCAGGAAAACGCCTCTTCCACGAACCCGAGCCCCAGGCGCTCCCACAGCGCGCCGACCGTGGCCCGGGGATCGCGCTGGATGTCCTCGGCGCGGACCACCGGGGGCTCGGCCCCGGTAAGCGCCGTGATCCAGCGGAACAGCCGCCACTGGGCCTCCAGCCCCGCCTCCTCGCAGCTGAAGTCCGGATCCAGCCTGTAGTAGGACACCAGCGTCCTGCGGGGATCCCGGATGAGGAACGCGTGGCGCAGCCGCCCGGCCATGTCGGGGTGCCGCATGATCTCCGGCATCACGTAATAGGCCATGTCCTTGACGAACACCGGCCGGTGCCGGGATTCCCCGTGGATCAGGTCGACGATGTCGTCGAAGGACCGCGGCTGGTCCGGCGAGGCGTCGAAGTGGGGGAAGTCCCTGCGCCCGAGATGGA
>JAJDTE010000171.1:0-8806 GCA_022827325.1 Gammaproteobacteria bacterium
CAGGGCATACTTGCTTGCATTGTAGGGGCCGCGAAATCGCAGGCAGATGAAGCCAAGGACCGAACTGATCTGCACCACGCGGCCTGCGCGGTTTTCCAGCATCATGGGCAGAACGCCGTTGGTCAGCTGCTGGGTGCCGAAAACGTTGGTTTCGAACTGCTCCCGCAGCACCTCCCTGCTGATATCGATCATGGCGCCCGGCTGACCGTAGGCCCCGTTGTTGATCAGCCCGTATAGATTGCCGCCTGTCAGTTCCCTGACCCATTCGACGGCCTCAGCCACGTTCCTTTCGTCGGCAAGGTCGACCCTGATGGTCTGGATGCCTTCCTGAGACAGCCTTTCGACATCCGCATCAGCGCGGCATGAGGCGATGACCCGATGACCGCGGGCACTCAGGCCACGAGCAAGGCAGTAGCCGATCCCCGTGGAGCATCCGGTGACCAGCACGTAACGGTCGGTATTTGACATGGGAATGAAGATGTTATTGATGAGTCTTGTAAAGATCAATTAATGATATGCCCATGGCCATGAGCACCCAGACCAACTATTGTACTGTTGTATTTTGCCTTCGCCCCAGGTTCAAGGGACGTGATCCTGGCCTGACGAAAGGGATTTCCGCGAATCCAGACGATCGACGCGCTGTTGCACGCGGTCAGTCGTGCAACATGACCTGTGTCAAGATGTTGTAGTACCCTACGGTGATTTAAGGAACCAAATCAGCAACATGACCGGCCAGGTTAACGTGGCGGTGGTCGGGGTGGGTTACCTCGGCCGGATTCACGCCAAGATTTATCACGAGATGCAGGAGGCGGCCCTGGTGGCAGTGGTGGATACCGATCCGGAGGCAGCGGATACGGTTGCCGGCAAATACGGCTGCAGGGCGTTTCATCACCTGGACGCACTGCTCGACAGCGGCATGGACATCCATGCCGTCAGCATCGTGGTCCCCACCAGCATGCACCTGGCCGTTGCATTGCCGTTCCTGGAGCACGGGGTGCACATGATGCTGGAAAAACCGGTGGCCCCCACCGTCGGGGAGAGCGCAACCATCGTCGAACTGGCCCGCGTAAACGGCGTGATTCTCCAGGTCGGACACCTGGAGCGGTTCAACGCCGGGGTGATGCGGCTGGCGGAACTGGCCCGGGACCCGCGGTTCATCGAGGTCCATCGCCTTGGCGAGTTTGACGGGCGGGCCACGGACGTGGACGTGGTCACCGATCTCATGATCCATGACATCGACATCGTGCTTTCCCTGGTGCCCGCCGAACTCACCGCCGTTTCCGCCAACGGCACGCGTGTCATCACGGATCACGCCGATATCGCCAACGCACGGCTGGAGTTCGCCAACGGGGCGGTGGCCAACGTGACCGCCAGCCGGGTGTCACGCAACCGGTTCCGTCGGATCCGGGTATTCGCGCGGGAACATTACCTCGGTCTCAACTTCACCGATCAGCAGCTCGAGGAAGTCCGGCCCGGGGAACTGGACCCGGAGAACGGGTATCCCAGGCTGGTCGAGCGCAGCATCGAGGTGACGCCCCAACTGCCCCTGAACGCGGAGCTCGCCCACTTCATCGACTGCGTGCAAAGGGGCGCACGTCCTCTGGTCAGCGGCGAAGACGGGCTGCTTGCCGTCAAGGTGGCGGATCTGGTCAAGCAGAAGATCGCATCATCCATGGAGAACATGTCATGACAGAAGAATTGTTTCGCGAGGACGGTTATCTCAGGTCGTGCGAGGCGGTGGTGACCGCCGTGACCGACTGCGGATTCGCCGTGGACCGGACGGTGTTCTACCCGGTGGGCGGCGGCCAGCCGGGGGATACCGGTTCGTACCGGAGCCCCGGCGGCGAAGGACGGATCGTGGATTGCTACCGGGACCGGGATACCGGTCTGCACCTGCATGTCGTCGGCGAGGGAACCGTGATCCCCGGAACCGGGGAGCGGGTGACACTGGAGATCGACTGGGACCGCCGTTACCGGCTGATGCGAATGCACAGCTGCATGCACATGCTCTGCGCGGCGGTGACCGCCCCGGTGACCGGTGGTTCGATCAGCGAGGATGCGGGGCGCCTTGATTTCGATTTGCCGTCCCCGCCGGACCGCCAGGCGATCGAGGACCGGGTCAACGAGCTGATCCGGTCCGACGTGCCGATGACCCTGCAATGGATCACTGACGAGGAGCTCGATGCCAAGCCGGACCTGGTCCGCACCATGTCCGTGCAGCCGCCCCGGGGCTGCGGACGTGTCAGGCTGGTGAATTTCCACGGCGTGGACCTGCAACCCTGCGGCGGCACGCACGTTGCCCGCAGCGGCGAGATCGGACCCGTGCGGATTCAGAGCATCAAGAGCAAGGGCAAGCAGAACCGGCGCATCATCATGGCGTTCGCCTGATCACCCGGGTCCCGGCCGCGATCCCTGACCCTGCCGGACGCTATTGGCAGACGGGTCCCGGGCGGAGTCGGTTCAGCGGTCGTTGGAGACTTCAAGCGCGGCAAGTTCATCGGGAGTGTTCACGTTGATGAACATCCCGCTGTGCTCGGCAAAGGACACCTCGCTGAAGGGATGCCGCGCGTACCAGCGGTCGATCTTGCGCTCACCGGCCGCGAGGAAGTCTTCCAGGCTACGGGCGAGGGAACGGTGGATCAGCGCATACACCGGCTGCAGGCGGTCGCCGTCTGTGGCCACCGCGAGCGCATGGCCGTCGCCCCTGGCAGCCTTCAGCATCCGGCTGCCGTAGTCTTCCGCCAGGAAGGGGCCGTCGCAGGGCAGGGTGAGCAGCCATTGGGTCTCCATGCGGCCCAGCCCGGCCAGCATGCCGGCCAGGGGACCCTGAAAATTTTCCAGGGTATCGCCGATCACCGGGCAGCCCAGTTTCCGGTATTCCTCGACGTTGCGGTTGGCATTGATCAGGACCCTGTCCGCCTGGGCGGCGACCTGGTTGACAAGATGCTCCGCGAAGGTGCGCCCGCCCAGGGTCAGCAGTCCCTTGTCGCGACCGCCCATGCGGGTGGCCCGGCCGCCGGCCAGGATGATTGCGGTGATTTCCCGGTTGGTTTTCGGCATGATCGTCGTATGGCGGCAAGGCCCGGCAGTGTCCCGGTCCGCTTCGGGTGCCTGTTCAGCCGGTATTGCGCATCCCCGCGGCGATCCCGTTGATCGCCACCAGCAGGGCGTCCAGGGCGGAATCGTCGTCGCTCGCACGGACCCTGGACAGAAGCTCTACCTGCAGCAGGTTGAGCGGGTCCACATAGGTATTTCGCACCTCCACGGAACGCAGCACCACCGGCTGGGTTTCGAGGGGGATCCGGTGTCCGGTGACCGCCAGCGTCAGGTCCATGGTTTCCCGGTAGAGTTGCCGGAGTTCCCCGCCCAGCGATTCCAGTTCCGCCGGCACCAGGCGGGCATCGTACATGGCGGCAACGTTGACATCCGCCTTGGAGAAAACCATCTCGATGGAATCCATGGTGGCGCGGAAGAACGGCCAGTCCTGCTGCATTTCGTCCAGGACGGGCTTGTCTCCACGGTCGATTGCGGCTTCCAGCGCCGTGCCCACGCCAAGCCAGGCCGGGAGCATCAGGCGTGTCTGGGTCCAGGCGAATATCCACGGTATCGCGCGCAGGGTTTCGATGCCGTCGCCGGGCCTGCGACGGGCAGGCCGGGATCCGATCTTGAGATTGCCCAGTTCCTGTTCCGGGGTGGCGGCCCGGAAGTAGGGAACGAATTGCGGATGATGGCGCACGATGCGGTGGAACTCGGCCAGTGAGTCGCCCGCCAGCTTCTCGATCTCGTCGCGCCACCGGTCCCTGGGCGTGGGCGGAGGTCTGAGGGTGGCCTCCAGGACCGCCCCGATGTAGACCTCCAGGGTTTCCATCGCCATGCCCGGCAGGCCGAACTTGGCCTGGATGACTTCGCCCTGTTCGGTGACCCGCATGGTGCCGTTCACGGATCCCGGGGGCTGCGACAGGATGGCCTCGTAGGCCGGCCCGCCGCCCCGGGCCACGGTACCCCCGCGTCCGTGGAACAGTGTCAGGGTCACGCCGTGGCGCTCGCTGACTGTCACCAGCTGCTCCTGGGCCTGGTACAGGCCCCAGGCGGCGGCGAGCTTGCCGGCGTCCTTGGCGGAATCCGAATAGCCGATCATCACTTCCTGCTTTCCCTGTATGTGGTTGCAGTACCAGGGAATGGCGAACAGCCGTTCCATGCATGCCGCGGCGTTTTCCAGGTCCCTCAGCCGTTCGAACAGGGGCGCCACGGGCATGATCCGTTTCAGGCGGCATTCCTTCTGCAGCAACACCACCTCGAGGACATCGGAGGGCTCCGACGCCATGGAAATCACATAGGTTCCAAGGGATTCGGGGTTCTGCACCGACAGCATGCGGAAGGTGTCCAGCACCTCCTTGACCTCGGCGTTCACCTCGTCCTCCCCGGGAAACGTCGACATGATCAGGGGTCGGCGGCTTTCCAGTTCACGAACCAGGAACGCCTGTTTTTCCTCCTCGCTCCATTCCAGGTAGCTTCCCATCCCCAGGTATCGGGTGATGGCATCGATCGCCGCGCCGTGCCGATCCGCTTCCTGGCGGATGTCGAGCTTCAGCAGCACCAGGCCGAAGGTGTCCAGCCGCCGAAGGATATCCGTCAGCCTGCCGTCGGCGATCAGGCCGTTGCCGCAGCTGACCAGGGAACGGTGGCAAAGCATCAACGGTGCGCGCAGCCTGTCCGCCTGGAGATAGAGTTCGCCCCTGATGGGGGGAAGGCGCGACAGTTCGCCGGATTCCACGGCCCTCAGGGTGCGGTTCAGGTGCCGGATCGTGGCACGCAGTCTCTTCAGTACGCCCCTCAGCAACGTACGGTAGGGTTCGGCCTCGCCCGGGCCGACCGCCGCCAGCAGTTCGTCGCTCGCGGTTTTCATGGACAGGTCCTGGTGCAGCTCGTCGATTTCCCGCAGGTACAGCTCCGCGGCTCGGATGCGGGAGATCAGGCATACCTCCCGTGTCACCTGCGGAGTGGCGTTCGGATTACCGTCCCGGTCACCGCCCATCCAGGAACCGAACCGGATCGGTGCCGGACCAAGGGGCAGCCCCTTCCCGGTGCAGTTCTCCAGGGCGCGGTCCAGCCGCCGGTACATGTCCGGGATCACGTTCCAGAGCGACTGTTCCACCGCCAGCAGGCCGTTGCGTGCCTCGTCCACCGGCGTCAGCCGGATGCGGCGGATCTCGTCCGTTTCCCAGACCTCCGCCACGACGCGGTGCAGCGCGTCGCGGGTCTCCTGGCGCTCGAGACGGGACAGGTCCGGGCGGTCATTCTGCGCCAGCAGGTGCTGGATACGCTGGAACTTGTCCGCGACGCTCCGGCGGACGATTTCCGTGGGGTGGGCGGTGAGCACCAGTTCGATGTCAAGCCCCAGGGTGCGTTCGTGGAGCTCTGCCGGCGACACGCCGGCATCGAGCAGCTTGTGGAATTCCGCCTCGAGAAAGCTGCGGGCACCGTCGCCGGTCCCGGCATCGACGGAATCCGCGGCGGCGATCCGGCGCCGGCGCCGGATCTGGTGGTGCTGCTCCGCGATGTTGGCCAGGTTCAGGAACTGGGCGAATGCCCGCGCCAGCAGCACCAGTTGGTCGCTGGTCTGCGCGGAAAGAAGGGCCACCAGGCGATCCACGCAGGCGGTGTCCCCGTGGCGGGCATCCCGGGCCAGCTGGCGGACCTGTTCCACCAGTTCGTACATCCCGTCGCCCTGGCGCTGCCGGATGGTTTTACCCAGCAGGGTGCCGAGCAGGCGGACATCGTCACGGAGTCCGGAATCCCCGATACTGAGCGAGTAGTACTGGTCTACCTGGGCTGTTGCGGAAACCGGCATGGCTGGACGGACGGTGTTGATGGACGGCGGTCAATTCTAACCCGTACGGCCCCTTTCTCCCGGCCCCGTTTGGCGCACGGAAAACGAAATGCATACGGATTCGATATCGTTACCATCAACCGGCCTGATCCATCCGCCGGACACCGCCGTGAGCCGGGGTTTTTCATCGGTAAAACAGGTACAATCCGCGCTTCGTTTGTACCCTCCCGGCCTGCCCGGAGCCAGGATCGCAGTGATTCCGGCCTGCCCATGCCGTCGACCATTCAGCGCCCAGGATTTCCCCGATCGTCCCTCCCATGTCCAGGATCGACCAGTCCCGCATCCGTAATTTCGCGATCATCGCCCATGTGGATCATGGCAAGTCCACCCTGGCGGACCGGTTCATCCAGTTCTGCGGCGGACTCAACGAACGGGAGATGAAGGAACAGGTGCTGGATTCCATGGACATCGAAAGGGAGCGCGGCATCACCATCAAGGCCCAGAGCGTATCCCTGGATTACCGCGCCAGGGACGGGATTGAATACCAGCTCAACCTGATCGACACCCCCGGGCACGTGGATTTCGCCTACGAGGTCTCGCGGTCGCTGCAGGCCTGCGAGGGTGCGCTGCTGGTGGTGGATGCGGCCCAGGGAGTGGAGGCGCAGACGGTGGCCAACTGCTATACCGCGGTGGACCTCGGTCTTGCCGTGATACCCGTGCTCAACAAGATCGACCTGCCGGCCGCGGAACCGGAGCGGGTCCTCGGCGAGATCGAGGAACTGATCGGCATCGACAGTGAAGGTGCGTTGTCGGTCAGCGCAAAGACCGGCCAGGGGGTCGCCGAGGTCCTGGAACAGGTCGTGCGGAAACTGCCGCCGCCTTCCGGTGCTCCCGAGTCGTCGCTGAGAGCCCTGGTGCTGGATTCGTGGTTCGACAACTACCTCGGGGTGGTTTCGCTCGTGCGCGTGTTCGACGGCACCCTGGCCCGGGCCCGCACGCGCATCCGCATGATGTCCACCGGTTTCGACCACCAGGTGGAGCAGGTCGGAATCTTCCAGCCCAAGCCCCTCGAAGTCGGGGAACTGTCCACCGGCATGGTGGGCTTCCTCATCGCCGGGCTGAAGGACATCAAGGCAGCGCGGGTGGGGGACACGGTCACCCTGTCGAACCGGCAGGCTCCGGAACCGCTGCCCGGGTTCAAGGAAGTGAAGCCCACGGTGTTCGCCGGCCTCTATCCCGTGAACAATGCGGATTTCGAGGCATTCCGGGTGGCCCTCGAGAAGCTGAGCCTGAATGACGCCGCGCTGTCCTACCAGCCGGAGTCCTCCCAGGCGCTGGGTTTCGGATTTCGCTGCGGCTTCCTGGGGATGCTGCACATGGAGATCGTCCAGGAACGGCTGGAGCGTGAATACAACCTGGAACTGATCACCACCGCCCCGACCGTGGTGTACGAGGTGCGGCTCAAGGACGGGCACAGGCTGCGGATAGACAATCCCGCGGAACTGCCGGATCCCTCCCGCATCGAGGAGATCCTGGAACCGTTCATTCTGGCCCGGATCCTGGTTCCCCACGGTCACATCGGTGCGGTGCTGACCCTGTGCGTGGAAAGGCGCGGGGAGCAGCGCAATATCCATTATCACGGCCGCCAGGTGATGGTGGAGTTCGATCTCCCGCTCAATGAGGTGGTGCTGGATTTCTATGACCACCTCAAGTCCGATACGCGCGGGTATGCCTCCCTGGACTACGAGTTTGCCGGCAACCGGCCGGCCGACATGGTGAAGGTGGACCTGCTCATCAACGGGGACCGGGTGGATCCCCTGGCGGTGCTGGTGCACCGGGGACAGAGCCAGTACCGGGCCAGGGCGCTGGTCAAGCGCATGCGGGAACTGATTCCCCGGCAGATGTTCGATGTCGCGATCCAGGCAGCCATCGGGTCCAAGATCATCTCCAGGGAAACCGTCAAGGCGCTGCGGAAAAACGTGACGGCCAAGTGTTACGGCGGTGACATCACGCGCAAACGCAAGTTGCTCGAAAAGCAGAAAGCGGGTAAAAAGCGCATGAAACAGATCGGTTCCGTGGAAATACCGCAGGAAGCGTTCCTGTCGGTGCTCAAGGTGGACCGGGAATAGATTTCCACACCGGAACACGATGTTGCCTTCTTTCACAGAAACAAACGGATAGATTCGTGGATTTCTCACTCATTTTGTTCATATCCCTGGTGGTCACCGGGTTAATCTCCTATGGCTACCGGTTGATGTTCGAGGGCAGCGCCGGCAGGACGGTCGAGGGGGTCGGTGCCGAAGAGGGGGTTTCTGCACAGCGCCGTCAACCTGTGTTGGTGGAGTATGCGCGGGCACTGTTTCCGGTGATTCTCATCGTTTTCGTTCTGCGTTCGTTCGTTGTCGAACCGTTCCGCATCCCCTCGGGATCCATGCTTCCCGGACTGCAGAACGGGGACTTCATCCTGGTGAACAAGTTCAGTTACGGCATCAGATTACCCGTGATCCACCAGAAGATTCTGGACATCGGTCCGCCCGAGCGGGGGGATGTCATGGTTTTCCGGTTTCCCCGGGATCCGAAACTGGCTTTCATCAAGCGGGTTGTCGGGCTTCCGGGCGACAGGCTCACCTATGTGAACAAGAGACTGGCCATCAACGGCGAACCGGTGGAGACGGAACCGGCCGGCGAGTATGACTTCCAGCAACTCGACATGCGGGGCTACAGCGCCCGGAAGGTGAAGGAATCCATTGACGGATCGGATCACTACATCCTGATTGACGACCGCGTGACGCGGTCCCGCTCCATGGAGGTCGAGGTGCCCGAAGGCCATTACTTCGTCCTGGGTGACAACCGGGATCACAGCAACGACAGCCGGTACTGGCGTTTCGTCCCGGAGGAGAATGTCGTCGGCAGGGCGTTTTTCATCTGGTTCAGCTGGAAGAGCGACTCTGGCGGTGGCGTGAACTGGGGTAGAAT
>JAJDTE010000003.1:0-5721 GCA_022827325.1 Gammaproteobacteria bacterium
TCGGTCCCGAGGTATGAATCCGGCGAGAATGTCCGCCGGCCGATGACCCTGCCGACACGATCGATCAGGGTCAACTGCAGATCCGGATAGGGTTGTGAAAACCCTGCCTGGTTGACCAGTTTGACCGTAATGTTCAGCGCTCCGGGTACATCGGGGTGAAGCTCCACGCGCGTGTGGGTGATGGAGAAACTGTATGCATCCCGCCTTGCGGGCAGTTCACACGCCGCGACGCGGCAGAACAGGGACAGGTAGGGGCGGAAGCGTTCGTCCTGGGCATACCGATCGACGAAATACGTGCGCACCTGCAGGCCCAGCATGAACAGGAAGCCAAGCGCCACCATGAACCATATGAGACCGGCAAGTGGATTCGGACGATCGGCAATATAGGCGTCCACGCCGTTCATGGAGATGTTGCTCTGGGCCGGACGTCCCTTGTCCGGCGGGGCAGTTGCTTCCACCGGTTCAAAGGGATTGCGTTCCACCGTGTCGTCCGGGTCAATATTGAACCAGTTCCCGGCGACGGGCTCCGGGGTGATCTCCAGATCGACCATTTTCTCCCCATCGGCCGGGGGCGACGGGCGCACGAGTTCCGCGAGGTTATTGTCCTTTGTCCCGGGTTCGGAAATTCGCTCGCCAGGTGCAGCAGGACCGTCATCGTCCATGGATGGGCCGTCGTTCACGAGGCCGTCATCCTGTGCCGTCGGGTTGTCCGCATCCACTTCAGGCAGGACAGGTGCCTTGTCCTGCCCATCCAGGTCCGCAGCTTCCCCATGGACAGAATTTTCAGGTTCGTCCGCACTACTCCCGCCGGTCCAGATCGGATCGGAGGGCTCTCCTTCATCCTCGACAGGAACAGACATGGCGGGCTCAGCCGGATCCTCACCGGCCGGGTCCGTTTCATGACGGGTACCCGGGGCCTTGTATTCCCGGGCCGGAACGCCGACTCCATCGGGCAGGTCCTGCGCCATGTCCGGGGGGTTCCGCCCCATCCCGGCCGGCGGGTCATTCGCCCCCGTTCCGGGCAATACGGCCGGGGTGTACTGACCGGCCTCATCCGCAGCATCCCGGGAGATGCCGGATGCGTCAGCACTGCCCCCGCTCCCGTCGGCTTCCGACGAGTCAGGGCCGGGTTCCGTATCCGTTTCATCAGGCACGGAGTGGGCCTGACCGAACCGTTCCCATGCGTCTCCATTCGATCCATCGACAGAATCCGGATCCTCGACATCCCTTGCCGGCATATCGTCATCCATGGACAGATTCCGTTCCGTCTTCCGGTAGCCCTGGTAGCCCTGCCCCGCCCATACCGGCCCCTCTTCCGTATCCTCTCCGGGCGGATCAGTTGCGGAGCCCCGTGCATTCCCGTTCATACCATCCCGCCAGGCGGGAACATCGGGGCTACCGCCACGGTCCCCTACGGCCCCGGCTGATGAGAGTCCATGTTCCGTACCCGCCCCGGCAGGCGTTGCACGGTCGCTTTCCGCGGAAACACCGACATCCCCGTCCGGCCTGTCTCCAATGCCCGGACCCGCCTTTTCCCGTTCCGGCCCGGAATCCGTGGGCCGATTGTGCGCCATTCCCGGACTCCCTTGAACAGCCGATGCAACCGGATCTTCCTCCCTGTCGGCCGCATCAGGGGCGGACCAGTCGCTATTCTCTTCCCTGTCCGGGGTCGTCACCGGGCCAGGGGATTCGGCTGCATTGCCGCCGTTCCGACCCGTGTGGGAATCCGGGGAGTCCGATCCATCCATGCCGGGCCCCGTGGGGCCGCCTGGCACTGCGTGTTCCAGGCCGGAGCTCGCCTCTCTCCTGTCCGGGGCAGACCTTTCAAGCGGTATGTACCGGCCGGGGCCATCCTGCACCACGAAATTCCGCGTCACATCGAACAATTTCCGGCAGGTGCCGCAGCGTACTTCACCATTTCCCGTCCCGGATTCGGATACGCGGATGCTGAAAACCGTAAGACAGTACGGGCATCGGGTGTATTGCTTGTCCACGGGAAATTTGCCGGTCAGCCTCGTTTCATTTTCAGATATTACCCGTGAATCGTCCAGTGAGCATTCACGAACGGAAAGTCCCGGCCAATAGTACCCAGCCGGACTGTTCCACGCGGGAAAACTCCAGCAATCCCCGGTATGCATCCTCCACCTCATCCGCCTGATGTGTCAGGAATCCGCTCAGCAGAAGCAGGCCCTGTGGAGCGAGCAATTCGCACAGCCGGTCCCGGAGGGTCAACAGGGTGCTGCCCAGGATATTGGCAACGACAACGTCCGCCGGGGTCATCCCGCTTGCATGCGCCAGGTTTTCCGGCAGTACTGCAAGGATCCTCCCGGCACACTGGTTTACCCGGGCATTTTCAAGGCAGGCTTCCAGTGCGCGGGGATCAATGTCGGTCGCCACGGCATCGGCTGCCCCCAGCTTCAGTGCGGCAATGGCAAGGATGCCCGAACCACAGCCATAGTCCAGAACACGTTTCCCGGCGAGATCCAGCCTGTCCATGTACTCGAGACACATCCGGGTGGTCGGATGCGTCCCGGTGCCGAAAGCAAGTCCGGGATCGATGACGAGATTCACGGCGCCGGGATCCGGTGGCGCCAGCCAGCTCGGCACAACCCAAAGGCCCGGAGCAATCCTTTGCGGGACGAACATGTCAAGCCACGCCCTTTCCCAGTCCCGATCCTTCAGGGACGAAAACCTGACCGGATGACCGGGCAACGTCCGGGCCAGGCTCTCCTCCAGGTCCGGAACGTCGGTTTCAGGTCCAAACAGTGCGACCAGGTTCTGCCGCAGCCACCGGGGTTCGTCCGGAAACGCTTCGTCGTAGGTATCCTCATCATCCGCGCTCTGGATGCTGACCGACAGGGCGCCGAGTCCATCCAGGGCGCCGATCGCCCGTTCCGCTTCCGCCTTGTCCAGGTTCAGGGAAACCTGCAGAAATTCCGTTTCCGGCTCCCCGGCAGATGGTCGACAGAGTTGCCCGCTCATCGGCCCAGCTTCTTTTCAAGGTAATGAATATCCTGACTGCCGGAAATGAAACCCGGATCGATGACCAGTTCACGGTGCAGCGGAATGTTCGTGCTGATGCCGTCGACCACCATTTCCTGCAATGCACCATGCATCCTGGTCAGCGCGTCACTGCGACTGATGCCATGGGTGATCAGCTTGCCGATCATGGAATCATAGTATGGCGGCACCTGGTAATTGCTGTAGACATGCGAGTCCACCCTGACGCCGGGCCCTCCCGCGATGTGATAGTTCGTGATCCGGCCCGGGGACGGGGTAAAGGTATAGGGGTCTTCAGCGTTGATGCGGCATTCGAATGCGTGGCCGGTGAAGCGGACGTCATCCTGCCGATAGCGCAGCGGCTGACCATCCGCTATCCGGATCTGTTCCTGGAGAAGATCAATGCCCGTGATCATTTCGGTCACCGGGTGTTCAACCTGTATCCGGGTGTTCACCTCGATGAAGTAGAACTCTCCGTCCTCATAGAGAAACTCGAAAGTGCCCGCCCCGCGGTATCCCAGCTGGCGACAGGCCTCGGTGCAAAGACCCCCGATCCTGTCGCGCTGTGATTCCGTGATCCCCGGTGCAGGCGCCTCCTCGATAACCTTCTGGTGACGGCGCTGCATGGAACAGTCCCGTTCTCCCAGGTGAATGACATTGCCATGGGAATCCGCGAGCACCTGGAATTCCACGTGCCGCGGCCTTTCAAGGAAGCGTTCCATGTAGAGGGTGTCATTGTTGAACGCGGCAGCAGCCTCCTTGCGCGTCAGGAGAACCGCCTGTTCCAGCGAAGCCTCGTCGTGGCACAAGCGCATGCCCTTGCCGCCGCCGCCGCCACTGGCCTTGATCATCAGCGGGAACCCGATCCTCTTTGCAGTCTCGAGTATATGCGTCCAATCCCCTGGGATCGGCCCGTTGGAGCCGGGGACACAGGTAATTCCCGCCCTGTCCATCAGTTGTATGGCTGAAATCTTGTCGCCGAGCATCCGGATCGTTTCCGCCCTGGGACCGACGAAGATGAAGCCGCTTTGCTCGACCCGCTCTGCGAAGTCGGCGTTTTCCGAAAGAAAGCCGTAACCCGGATGTATGGCATTCGCCTCGGTCACTTCCGCGGCGGAAATCACGGATGCGATATCCAGGTAGCTGGCGAAAGGTGGTGCCGGCCCGATACACACCGATTCATCCGCAAGCCTGACATACTTGGCATCGCTGTCCGCCACGGAGTGGAGGGCCACGGTCTGGATGCCCAGCTGGCGGCAGGCCCGCAAAATCCTCAACGCGATCTCTCCGCGATTGGCAATCACGAGCTTCTTGATATTCTCCATGGAACTCTCCGGGATCAGCCAATCAGGAAGAGTGGCTCTCCATATTCCACCGGGTCACCGTTGTTCTTGTAGATCACCCGGATCACGCCGTCGGATTCGGACTCGATCTGGTTGAAGGTCTTCATGGCTTCGACAATGCAAAGGGTCTGCCCGGCCAGGACAGTGCTGCCCACCTCGACGAACGGACCCGCCTCCGGGGACGGGGCATTGTAATAGGTGCCTACCATGGGTGATTCCACGATCGTGCCGCCGGGAAACTCGTCGGCGGGGGACCCGGTCTGCTCGGTGGGCGGGGTTTCGCCGATGGCCGGTCCGACGGCGACGGCATGCTCGTGCGGTATCGTCGCCGGCGCCGGCCTGCCTGCGCGGCTCAGCCGGATGGTGTTGTCGCCCTCGGTGATTTCCATCTCAATCAGGGCTGACTCTTCCAGGAGTTCAATGAGCTTCTTGATTTTTCTCAAATCCACAATGTTCTCCGGAATTGGGGCGTGTCAGCGCCGTTGGCACAAATAGGCCACTGCCTCTTTCAGCGCGAATTCGTATCCTCGGACGCCCAAACCTGCAATCACCCCCACAGCCAGATCGGAAAGATAGGAATGCCGCCGAAACGGTTCCCGTGCGTGCACATTGGACAGGTGAACCTCGATAAAGGGAATGCCTACCGCAGCGAGTGCATCCCGTACGGCGACACTGGTGTGGGTGAAGGCGGCCGGGTTGATCACGATGAAACCAACGCCTTCATCCGGCGCCTGCTGAATCCAGGATACCAGTTCATGCTCGGCGTTGGTCTGGCGGCACTCCACCTGCAGGCTGACGTCACCGGCAGTGGAAGCCGTGCCGCCGGCCAGTTCCCCGGCAAGGCTCTCCAGCCGCCCGTTGATTTCCGACAGCGTGACGTTGCCGTAATGCTGCGGCTCCCGGTTCCCGAGGAGATTCAGATTTGGCCCGTGCAGAACAAGAATACGGTGATCGGCAGACATCGAAAGCAATCGGAATCAGTTGCGGCTGGATTATCTCAATTTGTCCATTTGCTGTCCACTTCAGTGCATTTTCGATGAAAATTAGCGCAATTTCGTGACATTTGTGGATTTTCGGGCAATTGTTAGAACCGATTTCCGGTCACCTCAGGCATTCGCTGGATCCGCAGGCAACACGCGGAGCCAGGGAACCGCGCATCGGCCCGCACACGGCTCTCCGGGCGCTCTCTGATCGGTCTTTTTCCTGAAATGGCGACTAGTCGATGTCCAGCACGGGTAACGCCGTGGTGTATTTCATCTGCTCCATGGCAAACATCGAAGTCATGTCCGTCAGATCGATCTTGCTGATGATGCTCTTGTACAGCGCGTCATAAGCCGGGATGTCCGGCACCACGATCCTGAGCAGGTAATCCACCTCA
>JAJDTE010000179.1:0-23682 GCA_022827325.1 Gammaproteobacteria bacterium
ACGATGCCTGACCACCGACTTCATCAGTCCCCGGTCCGGTTCCAGATCGAGTTTCGCCTTGAACCGCAATACCCGAAGCATCCGCACCGGATCCTCGGCAAAGCGCTCTGCCGGCTTCCCGATGAGGGACAGGCGGCGCGCACCGATGTCCCCGACGCCCCCCAGGAAATCCACGATCTTCTCCTCGAGCGGATCATAGTACAGCGCATTGACCGTGAAGTCCCGGCGCAGGGCATCATCCTCCATGCTGCCGTAGACGTTGTCGTCCAGGAGCCGGCCCTCCTCGGTGGTTCTCGGCGCGTCGCGGCGCCGGCCCTTCTTCCAGGGCAGCCATGTTTCCCGGGCGGCGGCCGGGTTCGCCCGGTAGGTGGCCACCTCGACCACTTCCCGCCCGAAGCGCACATGCACCAGCCGGAACCGCCGGCCGATGATCCGGGCACGGCGGAAGATTCCCCGGACCTCTTCCGGGGTGGCGTCCGTCGTGACGTCGAAGTCCTTCGGCCGCATGCCGAGCAGCAGGTCCCGGACACAGCCCCCCACGAGGTAGCCGTTGTAACCGGCGTCCTGCAGGCCCCGGACAACGTCCAGCGCGGCGCGGCTGATCCGGTGCCGGTCGAAACCGAAATCAGCGGCTGAATGGTAGGTGGGCTTCAAGTATGATGATGGCGAGGGACGGCCGTGGCCCGGCCGGGGGCGGGCGTATTATATCTTTTTGATGCGCCGAGGGGTTCCGGAGGTTCCCCGGTGCGATTGGGCCGGCGCCCGGGGGGCGCCGGCCCGGGATCAGTGCGCGAACTGCTGGTCGGGCACCACCGAGTCCGCCGCGCGCTGGTAGTGGTCGATCTCGTTGAAATTCAGGTAGCGGTACACTTCCGCCGCCATGGTGTTGAGTTCGGCGGCCACCTCCATGTACTCGTCCACCGAGGGCAGCCGCCCGAGCACGCCCGCCACAGCGGACAGTTCGGACGAGGCGAGGTACACGTTGGCATCCTTGCCGAGCCGATTGGGGAAGTTCCGCGTGGAGGTGGACACGACGGTGGCGTTGTCCGCCACCCTTGCCTGGTTGCCCATGCACAGGGAGCAGCCGGGCGGCTCCACGCGCGCGCCCGCCCTGGCATAGACCGCGTACCAGCCCTCCTCCACGAGCTGCGCCTGGTCCATCTTGGTGGGCGGAACGATCCACATCCGGGTCGGGATCACCTGGCCCATCTTGTCCAGCAGCTTGCCGGCGGCGCGGAAGTGGCCGATGTTGGTCATGCAGGAGCCGATGAACACCTCGTCCACCTCATCCCCCGCCACCTCGGACAGCAGCCTGGCGTCGTCCGGATCGTTGGGTGCGCACAGGATCGGCTCGGTGATCTCGTCGAGGTTGATCTCGATCACCTCGACGTACTCCGCATCGGGATCCGCCTCCAGCAGCTCCGGGTTGTCGAGCCACGCCTCCATGGCGGAGATCCGCCGCTCCATGGTGCGCCGGTCGCCGTATCCCTCGCTGATCATCCAGCGCAGCATCACGATGTTGGAGGTGATGTACTCGATGATGGGTTCCCGGTTCAGCTTGATGGTGCAGCCGGACGCCGAGCGCTCCGCGGAGGCATCGGCGATCTCGAACGCCTGCTCGATCTTCAGGTCCGGCAGTCCCTCGATCTCCAGGACCCGCCCGGAAAAGACGTTCTTCTTGTCCTGCTTCGCCACCGTCAGCAACCCATTCTGGATCGCCGCGTAGGGGATGGCGTGCACAAGGTCCCTGAGGGTGATACCCGGCTGCATGGTGCCGGTGAAACGGACAAGCACCGACTCCGGCATATCCAGCGGCATCACGCCGGTGGCCGCCGCGAAGGCAACCAGGCCCGAGCCCGCCGGGAAGGAGATGCCGATGGGGAACCGGGTATGGGAGTCGCCGCCGGTGCCCACGGTGTCCGGCATCAGCATCCGGTTCATCCAGGAATGGATGATGCCGTCCCCCGGCTTGAGCGAAACACCGCCCCGGTCCATCATGAAGTCGGGCAGACTGTGATGGGTCTGGATGTCCACCGGCTTCGGGTAGGCCGAGGTATGGCAGAACGACTGCATCACCAGGTCCGCCTGAAAGCCCAGGCAGGCGAGGTCCTTGAGTTCGTCCCGGGTCATGGGGCCGGTGGTGTCCTGGGAGCCCACGGTGGTCATGCGGGGCTCGCAGTACTGGCCGGGACGCACCCCCGGCAGGCCGCAGGCCTGGCCCACCATCTTCTGCGCCAGGGTGTATCCCCTGCCGGATTCCCTCGGCGGCTCCGGCTTGCGGAAGACATCGCTTTCCGGCAGACCCAGGGCTTCCCGGGCCCGGGCGGTCAGCCCGCGCCCGATGATCAGGTTGATCCGCCCGCCCGCGCGGACCTCGTCCAGCAGGACATCGGTCTTGAGACTGAAGGTGCTGATCTCCTCGTCGGTGCCGTGACGGCAGACCCTGCCCTCGTAGGGATAGACATCGATCACGTCCCCCATCTCCATCCGCGACACGTCCATCTCGATGGGCAGGGCGCCGGAATCCTCCATGGTGTTGAAGAATATGGGCGCGATCTTGCCGCCGAAGCAGTAGCCCCCGGAGCGCTTGTTGGGAATGCCCGGCACATCCTCCCCGGTGTACCACAGGACGGAATTGGTCGCCGACTTGCGCGATGAACCCGTACCCACCACGTCACCCACGTAGGCCACGGAGTGGCCCCCTTCCTTCAACTCCGCCAGCTTCTCCAGCGGCCTGTCGGTGAGCCCTTCGCGTGGGTTCTTCAGCATGGCCAGCGCGTGCAGGGGGATGTCGGGCCTCGACCAGGCGTCCGGCGCGGGAGACAGGTCGTCGGTGTTGGTCTCCCCGGGCACCTTGAAGACCGTGACGGTGATCTTCTCCGCTACCCCGGGGGCGTTCAGGAACCATTCCGCGTCGGCCCAGGACCGGATGACTTTCCCGGCGTGGGGGTTCCCCGCGTCGGCCTTTTCCTTGACGTCGTAGAAGGCGTCGAACATCAGCAGCGTGCCGGACAGGGCCGCCGCCGCCTCGTCGGCGGTCTCCTCATCGTCCAGCGCCTCGACCAGCGGGGCGATGTTGTAGCCGCCGTGCATCTCGCCGAGCATGTCCACCGCCAGTTCCCGGTCCACCAGCGGCGATTCGGCCTCGCCCCTGAGGACGGCGGCCAGGAAGGCCGCCTTGATGTAGGCCGCCTGGTCGACTCCCGCGGGAACGCGGTTGCGGATCAGGTCAAGAAGCATGTCCTCCCGTCCCGGGGGCGGCGCCTTCAGCAGTTCCACCAGCGCAGAGACCTGCTCCGGGTCCAGGGGTTTGGGAACGATGCCGAGTTCGGCGCGCTCGGCGACGTGTTTTTCGTAGGATTCCAGCAAGGTAGGCCTCTGGGGGTATGATGGCCGGGTCGGGGTAAGCCCTTTCCCCGGATTCCTGTCAATCTCGGATCCCGCCCGCCGTTGTCCGCCGGCGGATCCACCACTAATAGGGCGATATTCTACCCGAACGGCAGATGCAGGAGCATGGGCCATTGGGACCATGCCCTGCGCATGCAGGGGGCGAACCGGTTACCTGGTTCATTTTGACTGCCGGAACCAGCGGGAGTTCACCGGGGGAAGCAAAACAGATTCCGCTGCCGGTACCTGGGCCTTACCGATCGGAGACGGTGGGCATGACGTTGCGGGTGTCCTCGGTACCCTGGGCAGTGCCAAGGGGGACCAGGCTGCCGGAGGGTTCCTTCCGGGCGTCCCCGTCCCCCGCCAGGACCTTGAAGCCCTGCCGGTAGGTGGCCAGGGCGGTTTCGGATTCACCCATCTGCTCGAGCAGGTCCCCGAGGGCGGCGACCGCCTCCGCGTCCCCGGTTTCGGACACCACCTGCGTCATCAGGTCCCTGGCCTGGTCCAGCTGGCTGTCACGCCAGTACAGCCTTGCCAGGGACAGCATCAGGTCGGGGTCCTGCTCGCGCCCCTTGCCCCAGAATTTCAGCAGGCTGATCTGGTCGGCGACGTTCCGGGTCTCCAGGGTGCCGTAGAGCCTGACCAGGTCACCGTTCCACCCGCGGTTCAGCGTCCTTCGCAAGACCGTCTCGGCCCGGCCGTCCTCGCCGTCCCGGATCAGCTGGCGGGCATACCCGGCCACCGCCGCCGGGTCCTCGCGGCTCCTTTTCGGCAGCGCCTTGTAGGTTTCGTCCACCCGTGAGCCGTTGCCCTGGAGCAACGCCGGGGCCTCCAGGTGGCGGGAAAGCGCCTGTGCTTCGCGGCGCACCAGTTCCTCCTCCGGGAAGACCTTCAGCTTCCTGAGGGTGGGCAGCAGCTTGACCAGGGACGGCCAGTCGCCCAGGTGGCGGTAGGTGTCCGCCAGAAGGCGCGCGGCTGCCGGGTTGCGCGGTGCGCCCAGGCGGACATGTTCCAGCTGATCCCGGGCATTGCCCCACTCGCCCGACTGCATCTGCATCCGGGCCCGGGTCAGCTTGATGGCCAGTTCCTGCCTTGGATGGGCCTTCAGGGCGGCCTCGATGTGCCTGTTGCGGCGGTCGATGAGCCCCTGCTGTTGGGCGGCATACGCCGCACCCAGGTAATTCATCAGCGAGGCCTTGTTGTGCTCCAGGCTGGACAGGAGATTCCCCTCCGCTTCCCGCCAGTCACCCTCGATCAGGTTGGCGAATCCCTTCATGGTCACCTGCTGTGCCCCGATCTCCCTCTTGCCGATGCGCCATTGCCGGATCCGTTTCGGTGCCCGCACCAGCCCCACGATGAAGTTGAGCAACAGGTACAGGAGCGCGAACAGGACCAGCAGCCCGAGCACCAGCAATGCCATCG
Source organism: Gammaproteobacteria bacterium (assembly GCA_022827325.1). Lineage (GTDB taxonomy): Bacteria > Pseudomonadota > Gammaproteobacteria > Arenicellales > Poriferihabitantaceae > VYFG01. Next base: position 4,810 of record JAJDTE010000179.1, read on the forward strand.
GCATCCGCACCGTGTATGGCTCCCGGGAGAGGATCACGTACCCCGGGTCCTCCATGGCGTACATCCCGAGGCCGATGGCGAGTCCAAGGGCGAGGATGATGGCGATGAGGAGTTTCACGGTGTCAGGCCCCCGGGTTCATGAGGTCGCGCAGGATGTCGAGGGAGGTGGAAATGTCGGGAATGTCCGGTTTCGGATCGGCGGACTTGAGGCGGGACAGCTGCTCGAGCCATTGCACTGTCCGGTCATGGCTGTCGTCGTATCTTTCGCGGATCCACTGTTCCGCCGCCTCCAGCCGGTCAAGGAAAATGCCGGGTTCCTGTCGCATCATCGCCACCTGGGCGCCCTCCAGGATGAGCTTGCCGCGCTCCACGATCATTTGGCGGATTTCCGGGGACAGCGGCGGGACCAGCGGCTCCCCGTCCTTTTCCACCTGCACCAGGTCGCCGAGATCCGCAAGGAACGTCCTGCCGATATTCAGGATCCGCTCGCCGGTACCGGCTTCGGAGTCTACCTGCCCGTCACCGCCCGCGGAGACGGACTGGACGCGCGCGGCGGAGCCTGCCTGGGACGTGATGCCGCGCATCGGCAGGTCCTCCAGGGTGCGCGAGAGCACGGACAGCGTATGGGTGACCCCGGCATAGTCAGGCGGCCGGGTGCCCTCGAGCGCCGAGATTTCCGCGCTCAATGCCTCCCGCACCGGCAGGAGCGACGGATCGGTGGACCGGCTCAGCTGCCGGTCGGCAAGCTCGAGCGCCGCACGGGCACCCTGGACGTCTTCCCCCAGCAGGACGCGCTGGTTGGCGACCACCAGCAGGTGCTCCGCCTGGCGAAGGCCCCAGCGCTCGGTGCTCGTGCCGATTTCCGCCTGGAGTTCACCGATGGAGGACACCAGGGCATCGAACTCCCGGCGGAATTCGTCATTGCGTGCCGCAAGCCGGTCCCGGGACTCCATCAGGGTTGCTTCCATCTCCCTGCGTCCGGCCTCCGTCTCGGTGCGCAATGTCAGGATCTGCTCGGTCAACCGGCCTTCACTGGTGGCCTGCTGCTGCTTGATCTCGCTGATCTGCCCGAGGAGGGCGGATTCCGAGGTGCCCGCCAACTGCCTCACCTGGCTGACCTGCTCCGCGACATCCGCCTGGCTGTCCGCCAGTTGTCGGCGAATCTGCTCCACCAGGCCGTCGACGCCGGCCTGGGTATCGGCGATCTCGCCGAGACGTTCCTCGATGATCCCGATCCGGCTGTCTTGCTCGCCGCCGGCCAGCCGGGCATTCACCGCGGTCTGGTACCAGGCGTACCCGGCTGCGGCCAGCGCAATCACGCTGAGCGCCACCGCTCCCCAGGCAGGCCCATTGCCCGGTCCGGTCCGCGCCGTCACTGCCGGCGTGCCCCGGGCTGAACCTGCCGTCCCGGTATTTCCCCCGTCGGGGTCCGGGGAGGTTGTGGATATCTCGGCGGGTTGACCGCCATCCGCAGGTGCGGTGCTGCTCCCTGCCTCATTCTTACTGTCTGCCAATGGTCTGTCCTTTTACAGGTTCCAGGTCGGTTTTGCCGGCATCTTCAGCCGGAATCTCTAGCCAATATCCAATTGTATTCACTTTTCAGACCGGCCACCACCGGACGTCCGCCCGCCCGGGGATGCTCAATCCCGGCCTTGATTTTCCGTTCCGTGGAGCGTCGCCAGTGCCGCCAGGATCGCCTCGGAACCGGTGCCTTCGGCCGTCAGGACCGGCCCGCGGAACCCGGCCGCGCGGCAGGCCGCCGCCACGCGGTCACTCAGGGTGACCACCGGCCGGCCGAACAGCGCCTGGCCGCTCCGGTCGGGAGCGTGGTCCAGCAGGGCATCGAGTATGGCCACGCTGGTCACCAGCAGGATGCCCCGGGGCCGTCCAAGCCATTGCGACAGGCGTTCCAGCGGCGGGGACGGGTTGGGTCGGCGCCGGTAGCAGGCAAGCCGGTGCACCCTGGCACCCCGCTTCCGGAGGCCTTCCGCCAGTGCGTCCCGCCCGGCATCTCCGCTGTAGATCACCACGTCACGGTCCGAGACGGGCAACGCGGCAAGCGCCCGGAGGAGCCCCTCGCTGTCATGGCTGTCCCGGGGCAGGTACTGGACGGCAATTCCCAGATTCTCCAATGCCCCTTCGGTCGCCGGGCCGATTGCGGCAACAGTTACGTTCCGGGGAAACTGGCCGGAAGCGGACAGCGTGGCCGCCATTGCCCTCACCGAATACACGCTAACGAAGACCGCCAGGGCGAAACGGTCGAGCGCCAGGCCGGCGGGACTCAGCATGGCGTCCGAAGGAAGCAGGTCGATCTCAAGCACCGGAAAGCAGATCGCCTCGCCGCCCGCGCCGGCAATTTTTCGCGCCAGCTCGGTGCCCCGGCCTTCGGGCCGGGTGATCAGGACGCTTGCGCCTTCAAGCGGGCCCGCCGTCATAGACTTCGGCGAGAATCTCCCCCGCACCCTGCCCCAGCAGCCCGTCGGCGACCTCGCGGCCAAGGGATTCCGCGTCGGCGGTTCCGCCCCTGGCCTCGGCCCGCAACAGCCGGGAGCCGTCGGGCTGTCCCACCAGGCCGCGCACGCGCATGGTGTCCCCGTCGATTTCCGCATAGGCCGCCACGGGTACGTGGCAGCCCCCGCCCAGGCCTTCGTTGACGGCGCGTTCGGCGCGGACCCTGAGGGTGGTCTCGGCATCCCCCAGCGGTTCTATCAGGGCGCGAATTTCGGCGTCGTCCTCGCGGCACTCGATTCCCACGGCCCCCTGCCCCACTGCCGGCAGCATCATGTCCGTGTCGATGCAGGTACGGATCCGCTGCCGGAATTGGAGCCGGATCAGGCCCGCGGCTGCCAGGATCAGCGCGTCGTAATCGCCCCGGTCCAGCCGGGCCAACCGGGTGTTGACGTTGCCCCGGAGGTTCCGCACCTCGAGTTGCGGGAACGCCGCACGGAGCTGGCATCCCCGCCGGAGGCTGCAGGTGCCGACCACGGCACCCGACGGGAGGGACTCCAGCGATTCGTGGCGGTTGGAAACCAGCGCATCCCGGGGATCCTCCCTGGGGCAGATCGCGGCGATCGCCAGCCCGTCAGGCAGGGTCACGGTGACATCCTTCATTGAATGCACCGCGATGTCGCAGCTCCCGTCGAGGATGGCCTGTTCCAGTTCCTTCAGGAACAATCCCTTGCCGCCCACCCTGGAAAGGGGGATGTCCAGGGTCCGGTCCCCCTCGGACACCAGTTCCACGATCTCCACTTCGAGCCCCTCGTGACAGGACAGGAGCCGGTCCCTGACATGGTGTGCCTGCCAGAGTGCGAGCTGGCTTTTCCGGGTGGCGATCCGCAGGGTCCTTGACATGCCGTCCGCGCGAAGTTCAGGCGTCCGGGGTCGGACGGGAAACCTTGAGCCGTATGGCCTGGATTCCCTCCCCCTTGAGCCTCCTGTCCGCATCCTCCATGCGGGAATAGCTGGCATAGGGCCCAAGCCGGACCCGGTAGAAATCCCCGCGGCCCTGGATCGTGACCTTCTGGATGCTGGCGCTCAGCCCGAGCAGTGCGATTCTGGCCTTTTGCCGGTCTGCCTCGGCGGGACGACTGAAGGAGCCGGCCTGCAGCATGTAGGTGCTGACCGGCTCCGGCTTTGCCTCCCGGACGGGGGCCTGGGGCTTTTCCGGCGGGGCTGCCGGCTGGGCGAGTGCCGGATCGGAGGATGCCAGTTGGGCAGGTTCGGTTTCGGCGGGCTCCGTTTCGGGGGGTGCAGGGTCCGGAAGCGCGAGTTCGGTGGATGCCGGTTCGGCAAGCGCCTGCTCCGGGGATGCCGCCTCGGGCGGCGTGTCCTCGCCTTCGGACACCACCACCTCGATCTCGGGCAGGACGGTGAAGAAATCGTAGTTGGTTTGCTGGGGCTCCGGCTTTGGGGCGGGGGCGGTCTCGACGGACCCGGCGCCGGCGGAACGTTCGCTGGAGTCCTCCATCATGCGCCGGATCCCGGATCCGACCTCGCTGTCCCCGCCCCGCCATCCGTGCCAGAGCGTGGTGCCGAGGGAGCCGATCACGATGCCCGCGAACAGCATGCCGGCGCTGCCGGAAAACACCCCGGACAGACCGGTCCCGCCCCCTCTGGGCCTGGCCGAGGTCGCCCGGCTCCTTTTCTTTTTCGCCTGGGCCATTATCTCGTGCTGCTGCTGTCCATCTACATCGATTCCGGCGCGCTGACACCGAGGAGATCAAGCCCGTTGGCGATGACCTGCCGGGTGGCGTCGATCAGGCCGAGCCTGGCCAGGCGCAGATCGTTCTCGCTTGCAAGGAACGGATGTGCATTGTAGTAGGTATGGAAATCGGTGGCGAGGTCCCGGAGGTAGTAGGCGACCTGGTGGGGTTCCAGCGAAGCGGCCGCGGAGGCCACCACCTCGGGGTATCGCGACAGGGTGCGCAGCAGTTCCAGCTCGCGGCTTTCCCCGAGAAGTCCGTAGTCGGGCGCGGCGGTCTCCAGGGTCTCCATGCCGCGCTCCCGGAGCTGCCGGAACACGCTGCAGATCCTCGCATGGGCATACTGGATGTAATAGACCGGGTTGTCCGCGGACTGCGACTTCGCGAGATCCAGGTCGAAGTCCATATGCTGCTCCGGACGCCTGAGCGCGTAGAAGAATCGCGCCGCGTCGTTGCCCACCTCCCCGCGCAGTTCCCTGAGCGTCACGAACTCCCCCTCCCTGGTGGACATGGACACCTTCTCCCCGCCGCGATAGAGCACGGCGAACTGCACCAGCAGGATATCCAGCTTTTCCCTTGGATGCCCGAGCGCCTCGAAGGATGCCCTGATCCGGTCGACGTAGCCGTGATGGTCCGCACCGAAGATGTCCAGGATGCGGTCGAAACCCCGCTCGCCCTTGTCGAAATGGTAGGCGAGATCGGTGGCGAAATAGGTATGAGCGCCGTTGGCCCTGACCACCACGCGGTCCTTCTCGTCGCCGAAGTCCGTGGCGCGGAACCACTTGGCCCCGTCTTTCTCGTAGACATGGCCGTTGGCCTCGAGCACCCGGATGGCCTTTTCCATGGCCCCGCCGGTCACCAGGCTGCGCTCGGAGAACCAGCAGTCGAACGCAACGCCGAACTCGGCAAGATCCTCGCGGATGTCCGCCACCATGACCCCGCAGGCGTGATCGAACACTGTCGCGAACCCGGCATCCCCCAGCAGGGAACGGCAGCGCACCACCAGGGTGTCCATGGCCGGATCGGCCTCTTCCGGCAGGTCGTCGAACAGTGACGCCGCCGGGCGCACCAGCCCGTCGCCGTTTTCATCCGCAAGGCTCCGGGCGATGTCCCGGACATAGTCTCCCTGGTATCCGCCGGCGGGGAAACGGGTCTCCTCGCCCTGCAGTTCGAGGTAGCGCAGCCAGACGCTGAGGGCCAGGATATCCATCTGCCGCCCGGCATCGTTGATGTAGTACTCGCTCCTGGCGTCGTAGCCGGCGGCGCGCAGCACCCGCACCAGGGAATCTCCGTAGGCGGCCCCGCGGCCGTGGCCCACATGGAGCGGTCCCGTGGGGTTGGCGGAGACGAACTCCACCATGACCCGGCTCCCGGCACCGGCCTCACTGCGACCGTAGCGACCGCCCAGGGAGCGCACCTGCCCGATCAGATCCAGCCACGCGTCCCGGGTGACGGTGAAATTGATGAAGCCGGGGCCCGCGATGTCCACCTTCTCCACCAGGGTGCAGTCCGGCAGTCCCTCGACCACGCGCTGCGCCAGATCCCGCGGCTTCATGCCTGCGGCCTTGGCCAGCACCAGGGCGATGTTGCTGGCATAGTCGCCGTGGGCGGAATCCCGGGTGCGGTCGACCTGGATGCGGTTCTCCGCCCCGTCCGGCAACGGAACCGTCCCCCTGAGTGCCTCTACGGACCGGGCGACCAGGGACGCGATGCGCTGTTTCATGAAGGGGACTGATCCTGACTGGGTTGCGGTAGGCCTGCGGATTCTACCGCTGCGCCGGGGATAACTGAAGGGCGCGGGGTTTCATGAAGGGGGCATTTTCGGTTCGGAGGCGGGTCCGCGTTCGGTCAGGCCCGGCCGCATGCGGGGCGAACGTGCCGGAGGTAGCGTCCGAAGCGGCCTGCCCGCCCCCCGGGCTGGTCAGTCCAGGGCGCCGACCTTGGCGAAATAGGCCGCCTTCATCGCTTCCTCGAACGCTCCGTTGGACGCATACGCATGGCCGAACACCGGGCGCCACAGCTCCTCGGCCTCCATGCACAGATAGAAGAAGACCCGGCCGTGCCAGGGGGAAAGGGCCTTGTAGACGTGGCGGAACAGTTCGGTCTTGACCGCGAGCGGATAGGAATACTTGCCCGCGATCTCCTCCATGGGCATCTGCAGGATCTTGCTGGCCAGGGGGCGCCGGCGGATGGTTTTCATGACTGACCGGGTAAAGGTCAGGGTCCCCAGTGAAACCGTGGCGACTTGCCCCGGCGCGAACCTCGAGACGAGTTCCCGGCAAATGGCACCGTAGTCCTCGCGCCAGCGGTCATAGTGGACGATGGGGTGGAAATGGAATCCCACCAGCCTGCCTTTCGCGGCGATTTTCCCGGCGGCGTCCAGACGCTGCGCCAGGGAAGCGGTCAGGTGCTCTTCGTGATCGATGATGGTCTGGGGATTGAGCGACCAGGTCGCAAGGATGTTCGGCGGATAGTCGTTTTCCAGCAGCCAGCCAATGTTGCGGGACTTGGTCTTCAGTTCGAGCAGCACGTTTGGGTTGTCCCAGGCGAACCGGGCCAATGCCTCGAGCACCCCGTTGTGGTTGCCCCACATCAGGGAGTCGGAGGACTGCCCGGTGCCGATGTGGTAGGTCCTGTCCGGATCCAGGACGAGCGCCGCCAGTTTCTCCGGGAAGGTGCCGTCGAAGGTCACGGCATTGCCGTGGTAAAACGACTGGATGCTGCAGTAGGAACAGTCGAACCCGCACCGTTCCACCGCATCCAGGGTCATCAGGTTGCAGCAGCGGGTCCGCTCCGAGGCCACCGGGCAGCGACCAAGGCCCAGTTTCGGCTTCGACGCAACCCGGATCTCGGGCTTCACGGTTCTCGGCTTGTCGGCCCCGGAAAGCGCCGCATAGCTCTTCTCGCTGTCTCGGACCTGTCCGTGGCGCCTGACGAGGGCCCGGATGAGGGCGCCCTTGTCGCCCTCGTCCGGCCAGTCCTCCTCGAGGGGTTGCTCCTTCCAGCGCGACCGGTCCAGCGCCATGTCGCTGACGAGCTGCAGCTCCTGCAGGGTGAAACGATGGCGGCTCGCCATCTCACCGACAAACGCCCGGGCATCCGCATCCAGCAGGCGGAAGCTGGTCTTTTCCGCGATTCGGGCGAATTTCGCCGGATAATCCATCGGGGCTCCCCGGGGCAGGCCAAGGCGCAGATTATAGGCAAAATTCCGCATGAGCCGAACCTGCCCTGGCGCGAACAAGGCCGGATGGATGCGGCGGCCGGATCAATCCCCGTCCCGGTCGAATCCGGTGGACAGAATGTCGCCACGGAACTTCACTTTGTGGCGCAGGCTGCCGATGAGTTCTGCGTGCTGGTGTTCAAAGGGGATCAGGCGCGCTACGGGCTTGCCGCGCCTGGAGACGACAAGACCTTCCTGGTCGAGATTGTCGAGCAGCTCCAGGCATTGCTCCTTGAATTCGGCTGCGTCGATTGTCTTCATTTACCTGCTCCTGGGCCAGATGGGCGCAGTATATGGCTGACAAAATAAATTGACCGCGTTTCTGGAGTCGGTGATGGCATCCCGCACTTTCCTTGCCCTCGAAAACAGCCCTGCCCCATGCCCGCCTGCAGAAAGCAGATTTCCCGATGCAAGGGCATGGCCTGAGTTTGCGGCCACCTGGAATTCAGGCTAGCATCCCGCGCTGTCTGGCCTCCTGTATACGAACGATTCCATTGCCCTCCCCAGATCCACACCGCATCGACCAGATCGACCAACTGCTCCCGCAGACCCAGTGCACGCAGTGCGGGTACCCACGCTGCCGGGAGTACGCCACCGCGATCACGGCCGGTGAGGCGGATATCAACCAGTGTCCGCCGGGGGCCGACATCACCATCGGTGCACTGGCCAAGTTCACCGGGAAACCGCCCAAGCCGCTCAATCCCGAAAACGGGGTGGAGGAGCCGAAGGTCCTGGCGGTGATCGACGAGCCGGCCTGCATCGGGTGCAGGCTCTGCATCAAGGCGTGCCCGGTGGACTGCATCGTCGGTGCCGAAAAGCGCATGCACACGGTGATCGAAAGAGAATGCACGGGCTGCAAGCTGTGTGTTCCGGTGTGTCCCACCGACTGCATCAGTCTGGTCCCGGCATCGCCGCCGGATTCCGCGGAACCGCCCAGCTTATGGCCCGCATTCTCCCTGGACCAGACGCGGAAGGCCCGCCGCATGGTGGAACAGAAACTGGCGCGCGAGGCCGAGGAGGAAGCCCGGAAACAGGCGAAACGGATGGACCATCAACGCCGGATCATGAAGCGGGAGATCGAACTCGCGCTGGCGCGAAAGCGCGCGGAACGGCAGAAGAAACTGGATCGGCAAAAGACCGCCCGGAACCGATGAGACCCGCGGATATCGAGACGCTGTTCGCCAGGCTGAAGAAGGAACTGCCAAGGCCCACTACCGAACTGTCCTACGGAACTCCCTTCGAACTCCTGGTGGCCGTGGTCCTGTCGGCCCAGGCCACCGACGTGTCCGTAAACCAGGCGACGAGGCGGCTCTTTCCCGTTGCCAACACCCCCGGGGCCATCCTCGCACTAGGCGTCGACGGCCTCAAGGAGTACATCCGCACCATCGGTCTTTACAACACCAAGGCGGAAAACATCATCAGGACCTGCCGGATCCTGCTGGAGCAGCACGACGGCAGGGTCCCCGAGGACCGGGCCGCGCTGGAGGCGTTGCCCGGCGTCGGGCGGAAAACCGCGAATGTCATCCTCAACACCGCCTTCGGGCATCCCACCATTGCCGTGGACACCCATATCTTCCGCGTTTCCAACCGTCTCGGCCTGGCGCCCGGAAAAAACGTGCTGGAGGTCGAGATGGGTCTGCTCAAGAACGTGCCGGAAAAATACCGGATGGACGCACACCACTGGCTGATCCTGCACGGTCGCTACACTTGCGTGGCGCGAAAACCGAAATGCCATGCATGCGTGGTCAGCGACCTGTGTCCGTCGGCGTCTTCCGACCCCGGCGGTCCGGGAAAGGAAGATCCGGCTGCAACTGGGCCTCCACGGAAAAACGGCGGTCGGGACAGATCAGGGAAAGGGACAAGGAAGAGCCCCCGCCACTGAACCTGATGGAAAAGCACAGTTGATCGCGTGACCACCCCGGTCAATGCATAAAAGATAACCAACACCATACTTTTGCGCCGTTCGTTCGGCGCACAGCACAGATATGTGATTGTTCTTATTGAACTTATGGAAGGGAAGGCCAAGCATGCCCAATTGGGCATGCGTCAGAATCACGACTGAGTTGGCTGTACTTTTTTGTTCGCCCTCTACCGGAATACTTGAGCGCAACTCGTGGCTCGGGTCTCACGATGTCGTTATCCAACTTCGTGGGTTCACTTTGGAATACATGGTAACTTTGCATGGATCACACACGGGTCATATTTCCGATGAAAAAAAATTCGCACCCCGGCAACATTCTTTTCATCATGTGCGATCAGCTGCGCTTCGATTATCTGTCCTGCTATGGTCATCCAATCCTGCAGACACCGAATATCGACAAGCTCGCCAAGCGAGGGGTACGCTTCACGCACGCCTATTGTGCCGCCCCGATTTGCGCGCCTTCACGTGCCAGTTTTTACAGTGGCCGATATTCTTCCAGTCATGGCGTGCTGGGAAATGACGACAACGCCCGCCTGGACGAAAAGATGATTGCCGACTACCTGCAGCCACTGGGTTACCGCTCGGCCGTGGTGGGAAAAACACACGTCCATAAGGATTTGAAGGAAATATCCGCGATCGGCCTTGATCCGGATTCACCCTGGTGCAGGGCTTCACAAACCGGCGGCTTCGAACCCTATGAATCCCATGAAGGCCTGTTTCCTGATCCCGTACTGGCCATCAATCCCGGCCAGGGTTACGACACATACCTGAAGTCACTGGGCTATGACCCGGATAACCCCTGGGACAAAAATGCCAACAGCAGTGTCGACCCCGATGGCAATCTGCATTCGGGCTGGTTGCTGCGCAGTTCAAAATATCCCGCGGCGATCAACGAAGAGCATTCGGAAACCGCATTTACCACGCGGCGCGCAATGGATTTTATTCGAGGGTGTGGCAGCCAGCCCTGGTGCCTGCATCTGAGTTACATCAAACCACACTGGCCGGTCATCGCCCCGGCCCCCTACCACGAAATGTACCAACAGTTCGAGATACCGAGGGCGGTTCGAAATCAAGGCGAGTGTCAGAATCCCCACCCTGTCTACCAGGCATTCATGGAGCAGGAATACAGCGTTTCCTATTCCCGCGACGAAGTCAGAGACACTGTCGTTCCGGCCTACATGGGCCTCATCAGGCAAATCGACGACCATCTCGGCCGGTTGTTCGATTTCATGCGGGAACAAGGCCTGGATCAGAATACCCTGGTCGTATTCACCGCCGACCACGGCGATTATCTCGGTGATCATTGGCTCGGAGAAAAAGATCTGTTTCACGACGTCTCGGCCAAGGTGCCGCTGATTATTGCCGATCCGCGAGCGGACGCCGACACAACCCGGGGACAGACCTGCAGTAAACTGGTTGAAGCGGTCGATATTCTTCCCAGCTTCATCGAGTTTGCCGGTGGCTCACCCTGCCGGGAACGTCTTGAGGGTCAATCCCTTTTGCCCCTGATTCACGGCCAGGCAGACGTGTTTCAACGTGAATATGCAGTCAGTGAAATCGATTACGCCGATCGCGGCCCACGTACCCTGCTCAACCTTGAACCGTATCAGTGTCGGGCGACGATGGTTAGTGATCATCACTGGAAATACATCCACCACCACACATTTGCGGCACAACTGTTTGACCTCAAGAACGATCCGGACGAACTGGTAGACCTCGGGCAGGACACCCGATACGCCGGGATTCGTCAAGAAATTCAGGAATACCTGTTCGAATGGCGCGGAAATTTGAAACGCCGTTGCGGGTTGGGCTACGGCTTCATGGCGGGACAAGGCCCTGAGCGTGACGAGGAGTGGGGAATCATCATCGGCCGATGGTAGCGCTCAGCCGCTCACTGCCGGCCGATCCGTAAATCAATCCCGATTCTCTCCCCGGTTTCCGGCGGTCTCGCCGGTCCTCCTGAAGTAAGTCCACAGGTGAATGCTGATAACCAGCACAATCGCCGCAAAGATAATTGCCGCGATCGGTCTGTCGATAAAATCCAAGGGGCTTTTGACACGCGCCATCGACGACCGCAGTTTCACTTCCATGATTCCGCCCAGCACCATTCCGAGCACGATGGGGACACTCGGCAAGTCCAAACGTTTCAGTATCAACCCGAATACGCCGAACGCCGCGCCAATCGCGCAATCGGTCATCGAGTTCCGCAACGAATAAAGACCGACAAAGGCTAACGTCAGTATCATTACGCCCAGGAACCTGCTCGGGATGCGAATCACCCGGAGAATCTGGTTGGTAGAAAAGATGAGGAATATCAGGACAAAGATGTTTAGCAGAAATAACCCGATGTAGAGCGCGACCACAAAAGGCATCTGGTTGGCAAAGAGTTGCGGCCCGGGGATCACGTTATGCACATAAAAAACCGACAGCATCATCGCCGTCAGAGCCTCTCCGGGGATACCCAGCGCCAGCAGCGGGATCATCGCAGCTCCGGGCACAGCATTGTTTGCCGACTCGGCGGCAACCAACCCCTCCGGAGCTCCCTTACCGAAAAGTTCCGGTGTTTTCGAGGTCTTTTGTGCGTAGGTGTAGGACATGAATTGGGAGGTGAATTCTCCGACACCCGGAATCATGCCCATGAGCACGCCGAAGGAAGACCCCACGGTTGCCACGCGTTTGTAGATCCAGAGTTCCTTCAGACCTTCGAACAACCCGCCTTCTACCCTCGTCGCCTCGGGATGGGTGTCCTTGTCAACCAGCAAGAGAAAAGCCTGGGAAAGCGCGAACAGCCCCAATACGACAACAATCAGGTCTACCCCCGAAGCGAGCCAGGTCTGATCGAATGTAAAGCGTCGTGTGTACTTGACCGGCTCCAGTCCCACCGTATTCAAGAAAATCCCGAAACATGCCAACATTCCGGCCACGAATACCTTTCCACGATGGGCCAGCACGACCAGCACGACTCCAAGCAACGCGGCGAGAAAAATCTCACGGCTGCCGAAGTGCGGCGCAACCAAGGCCAGAACCTGCGCCAGCAGTATCAAGCAGACGACCGAAAATATCCCCCCAAAGAAAGAAGCCGAGTAAGCCAGGGACAACGCCCGCTTCGGATTGCCATCACGGGCAATAGGATGGCCATCGTATGTGGTCAGGGCATTGACAGCGGTACCCGGTGTGTTGATCAGGATTGCGGGGATCGCGCCCCCGTACATCGATGACCCGTAAATTCCGAGCAGCAAGGTCAAACCGACAATCGGTTCCATCGCAAAGGTTGCCGGCAACAGGATGGCGATGGCAACCGCTGCGCCCACACCCGGAACGGCACCGATGATTACTCCGCCGACCGAGCCCACCAACAGCGCACCGAGCACTTCCCAGCGCAGAAGAATGGCAATGGCTGCAGCTAGGGTTTCCATGCAATCGACTCAGAGGTACAACAACATGAAATTACGGATGCCATCAGGCAGATATTCGTAAACCTGTCCGGCCGGTATCTTTACCTGCAAGAACGCCTTGAATATCACCACAATGCCCACTCCCATCGCCGCGGCACCAAGATACATATCTTTTGTGCGGTACCCCACCCGGTAGGTCAAAGCCAAGGTGAACAACAGCGTAGCTCCCAGGTATCCGATCCTGGGAACGATCCAGACATAGATCAGAAACCAGATCGAATACTCGAGGGAACGAATCCAGAATATCACCTCGGGACCACGTCCAGGCGTTCGCGGTGAAACCAGGGAGCCAATGCAATGCAGTACGGCGAAAAGCAACATACCGCTCAGGCTGATGGTCGGCCAGAAGGCGGGCTGGGCAAAAAACTTGGTTCGCTTGGCCCATATAGCCTGTTCGCCAAGTTGGCTGACCAGGAAAACAGACAGAAGCAAAAACGCCACGGCAAAGGCCAGATCGCCGGGATGGCGTTCGCGCTCGAAAAAACTCACGAATCCCGGTTTCGCGGCCATTGACCTACCCCTCTACGTAAGCGAAAAGACCTAACGCATGGCAACAATAAACTGAATTGCGGCTCTACTCGAGCATCTGGTTTATACGGCCAAAGGAAACTATGTCGCGTTCGATCTGTTCGTAGGCCTGTTCGACATCCTGCCAGTAGATCAAGGCGCCGGTTTCATTCGAAAGTTCCTTTGCCTGGTCTGACTGCATGACGCGCATGGCGACGCTGCGAATTTTTTCCCGCGCATCCGCCGGGGTATCCTTATGGACGAACAGTCCGTTCCACAGTGAGATATCGAGTTCGGGCGCAATTTCGGCAACTGTTGGGGCATCGGGTGTTTTCGAAATACGATCCCCGGTAATCGAGGCCAGGACCTTAACCTTGTCCAGGCATGGCAGCACCAGCTGCAACGTGGTATTGATCACGTCGGCATCACCTGAAGCCAAGGTATTGCAATCGAGCGCATCGAAGGCTGCATCCGAGGCATATTCGAAATCCAGGTGCACCGCCAGGGCCAGAGTCACCTTGGTCGGAATCAGCGGAGTGCCGAAGTGGCCGAGCGTGACGTCATTCTCTCTGGCGTATTCGGCCAGTCCCTGCATGTTGTCATAGGGCGCATCTCCATTCGCGACGATCACAAAGGGGTAAGTCAGGAAGTTGCCTATGGGCTCGAATGGATTGGGACTCAGTTCGGGAATGCCGATATTCGGCCCAACTACCGGGATGGCGATAATGAACGAGCCGACTGTGTAGCCGTCGGCCGGTGCGTTTGCTACTTCAACGGCTCCAGGAAACGGGCCCCCGCCCCCGCCAGGCTTGTTGACTACTGCCGCAGGCACGCCGTATTCGGCCTGAAATTCATCTGCAATCATGCGGGTCAGCACATCTTCCAGGTCACCAGGCGGCCAGGGCACGATAAAGGTGACCGGCTTTTCCGGATACTCGGCCTGTGCCGTAAAAACGACAAATGACAAGCCCATGAACAGGGCCAAGGCTAACTTTTTCATAACTCCTCCAGATTTTCAGATTGTAGTTAATCTATTGCCAACACCCGCACACTGACAGAAGCACGATTTCAGTGCCAGCCGGTTTCGGGTTTATCAAACCAGACATGCACCTGCCCCGTGCCAGTCGCGTTTTCATAGTCACTGAACATCCGCCCTTTCGCATTGCACTCACGCTCGCCCAGGGCGCCGATCATGATCAGGTAGTGTCCGAACATGCCTTCCGGCTTATGCGGACGAAACGCCTCCATCTCATCAATGACGCGCGCGTGATCTCCCTGCTTCCACCAATCGATACGTTCCTCGTCCGCAGCGCGTGCCTCCGGCGTGCGAATATGAATCGGGTCGGATGATTCATGATCGGGGATATCGTCAAACGGCCAGAAGCGATGGCTCATGCCTCCGCTGGCGATGATCACGACGCGTTGATCCGAGGTCGCAACCGCGTCGGCAATACCGCGGCCAACAGCAAGGAAATTGTGATCGCGTGCCGTCTGGCACAGTCCCATGGAGAGCCAGGTCTCCCCGCGATTGAGATAGTGCGCGGTGTTGATGGTCGGGTAATGGAGCGGCAAGCAGGGATCGTCACAGGGATAGCAGCGGGTGCCCTTGAGATTCACCTTCTCCGCCAGCAGACGGGCGAATTCCGGGTTGCCTTTCAGATTGTAGGGGACCTGCGTCATGCCGCGAGGCAGTTCTTCTGAGGTGAATTTTCCCTGCAGCTGTTCGTGTGAGGTGACGACAAACTCCCAGGTGGTAAACCAGTGTGAATCAAGGAGCAGTATGGTGTCCGGTTGCAGTTCGTCAAGCACTTCGCTGCGAATGCGCTCCAGCCCGGGCACCAGGCTGATCTCCTTCCCCTCATTGAGCTCCAGTCTCAAATCGCGGGGGAACATGATGGTGGGGGCGTGTGACAGAAAACCAGCGCCGACAATTTCTCCCATCCCGATTCTGCCAGTAATTTACGATGATAAAGGCTAGCTTAGCATTCGATGTTTTCGTTTGCAACCGAACGATATCTCTTGAAGTTGGTGAACAGGGGCAATGTCTCCATGCGCGCAAGTTCTTCCAGGAACAGCCCCGGTGAATTCTTGGACGAATGATCCACTACCATGGTCCTGTGTCTTGCAAGGTCGTGATCATCGCCGGGCATTGGACAATATTACCTGTTGGGCGTGAGCCGCCCGCATCGCGTGCCAATTTCGAAACATGACGGAATAGTGCGCGAGCAACAAATCATCCGGCTGACGCAAGTGCAAAGGGGCACGGGATCCGGGCAGGTTGTTTTTTTCCGACCTCCGGATGGAACTTATCCGCACCGTCCAGGCATCAAAGATGCTTCTGCCGCAGGTCTTGCCCCCGAAACCGAACAGGGAAAATATCCGAACGACGATTGGGAAGTGTTTCTTCGGGCCGGTTTCCGCGTTGAAAATACAACCTGCAGCGTCCAGCAGGAAATCACACTTGATTTCGTTAGCATGCTAACGATATTATGTAAAATGTTCAGTTCCCCAGACTGGAGCCTGTAGTCGACAGCCACCCAAACAGAGGCATCGACTCGACCGACCTGATGGCCATGAAATGCAAGATGCCGATATTTCTGAATCCAGCAAGATGGCAACATGGGAACAAGCCCTGCAGACCATTCGTTCCTGCGCCTGCCGAATCTCGTACACGGACAATCTTGGAGATGCCTGAATGACTAGCTGGAATCCTTCTGACAATGGACACGCAGTCCTTTCCGACCATGATTCATTCATTAATGGTCCTCCGCACAACACATTTGCCCGAATGCGTCGGGAGGACCCGTTGGCTCGCTGTGATGGCGGCGAGTTCGAGGATTTCTGGTCACTCACGCGGTACGAAGACATCATTACTTACAACAGGAATTTCGAACTCCTGAGTTCGAGCCGCGGCATTCGTCTTGAAGACCAGAGCTACGAAGAGTATCTCGCGCGGCGCACCTTCCAGGAAACTGATCCACCCGAACACACGCACATGCGCATGCTTGTAGGCAAGGCCTTTTCCAGGCGGGTGATTGCCGAGTACGAGAATACTATTCGTGAGCTGTGTGACGAAATCCTGAACCAGTCACTGCCTCTCGGCGAATTTGACGCGGTCAAGGAGATCGCGCGACAACTGCCGATGCGCATGCTTGGGCAAATCATCGGCGTACCGGATGAGGATCTGGACTGGCTGGTAACCAAGGGAGATGAACTCATCGCTGCCTCTGATCCCGAATATGCGAGCCCCCTGGCCATGAACGACGACAGCGACGAGTATCGCCTGTTGCCATTTCGCTCCCCAGCCGGCGCTGAACTCTACGATTACGCAAAAAAGCTGATTAAAGACAAGGCCGGCCGAAACGAACAGAGTGGTGTATTGGAACTGATTACCCGGCCTAATGCACAGGGCGAAGTGATCAGCGATACCGAGTTTCGCAATTTCTTCTGCCTGGTTGTAGCGGCAGGAAACGATACCACGCGTTACGCGTTGTCTGCCTCTTTGCACGCATTGGCAAACAAACCGGAATTGCTGAAACAGTTGCAGCAGGCCGACGGAGACTTGTGGGATACCGCGACCGAGGAAATGATCCGCTGGGCTTCTCCTACGATGCACTTCCGCCGCACCGCGATGCGTGACTTCGAGTTGTATGGCAAGAAAGTACGCGAAGGCGACAAGGTATTGTTTTGGTTCGTGTCCGGCAACCGCGACGAAACGCAATTCGATAATCCGTTCGAGATCGATTTAACGCGCAATCCCAATCGGCACATGGCGTTTGGCCAGGGAGGGCCTCACGTTTGTCTCGGAATGTGGCTGGCACGGCTCGAGGTTCGTTTGCTGTTGCAGGCACTGGTTGGCCGGGTGAAGTCGATCAGGCAAGCCGGAAAGCATGAATTTCTACGCTCCAACTTTGTTGGCGGGATCAAAAGACTGCCGCTTTTTGTCGAATTGTAATCAAGCTAGCAATGCAACGAGGATCGTAACGCCATGGCCAAGATCACCTGGAAAATGCAAGATGGAACCATGATCTCTGCAGAGGTCAAAGATGGCCTGACTCTGATGGAGGCGGCCACCGCCAACAATGTTCCGCATATCATGGGCGAATGCGGCGGATGCCTGTCCTGCGCCACCTGCCATGTTTTCGTGGCCCCCGAATGGCTGGCCAAGACCGGTGAAGTCGACAATGTTGAGGATGCCATGCTGGAAATGACCGAAGTCGAGCGTGAAGACAACAGTCGCCTGAGTTGCCAGATAATCGCATCGCCCGCGCTCGATGGCTTACTGTTGCACGTACCCGAACCTGAGTAGGCCATGGCCTCGCCGATCGTCATCATCGGAGCAGGACAGGCCGCAGCATCGTTTGTCTCGCGTCACACCGCGCTCGGCAGTACGCAACCGCTACTCTTGATCGGGGAAGAGTCGCATCCGCCTTATCAGCGCCCACCCCTATCGAAGAAATACCTCCTCGGCGAGCTTGAAAGGGACCGCCTGTTCATCCGCCCCCTGGACTGGTACGCGGAGCAGGGGGTCGAGACCCGATTCAACACGCGCGTCACCGAGATAAGGCCGACAGCCAAACAGATCGCAGTCGCTGCAGGCGACATGATCGATTACGACCGGTTGATCATCTGTACCGGTTCCAGTGCACGCAGCCTACCCGCCGATATCGGCGGAGGTCTCGACGCCGTGTTTACGCTGCGCAGCATCGCTGACATTGACCGCTTGTCGCCCGAGTTCAGGGCCGGGCGTCGGCTCCTGATTGTCGGGGGCGGCTATATTGGACTTGAGGCGGCCGCAGCCGGGCGTCAGCTCGGACTCGAGGTCACGGTCATAGAAATGGCGGAACGCATCATGCAACGCGTCGCCGCCCGCGAAACCTCGAACTACTTCCGGCAACTTCACAGCAGCCACGGCGTCGAGATCATGGAAGGGGTGGAAATGATCCGCCTGGTCGAGTCAGGCGGCCGGGCTTGCGGCGCTGAATTGGCCTCGGGCGAGATCATCGATGCGGACCTGGTCCTGATCGGTATCGGCGGCAGCCCCAACATCGAACTGGCACAGGCTGCCAATCTTGAGTGCGATACCGGAATCCGTGTCGACGGAGCTTGCCGCAGTTCCGATCCGAATATTTTCGCTGCCGGCGATTGCACCAGCTTTGAGCGCAATGGACGGCAAATTCGCCTTGAGTCAGTGCAAAATGCCGTTGATCAGGGAGATCTGGTGGCGCGCGTCATCGCCGGTGAGGACGTAAGCTATACGGCATTGCCGTGGTTCTGGTCCGATCAATACGACTGCAAGCTGCAGATTGCCGGCCTCAATATCGGTTACGACCAATGCGTGGTTCGGCCAGGCGACAAGGATCAGACGCAATCCATCTGGTACTACTCCGGCGAAAGGCTCCTCGCGGTTGACGCGATAAACGATCCAAAGGCGTATGCCTTTGGCCGCAAGATGATCAAATCCGGCAAGAATCCCAGTAAGGAAAGTGTTGCCAGTCCCGATTCCGACCTCAGGGCCATCGCGAAAGGCTGACAAACTTTCCTGGACATGACTGACTGCATTATCAA
>JAJDTE010000089.1:0-11665 GCA_022827325.1 Gammaproteobacteria bacterium
GCTCATCGCCTGTTTCCTCAAGGGTACAATCGGTCAATCATCCGGAATCAGCCTGCGGGGGACAAGGCTGCAACAAGCCAATTGTTTTAATTTCAATACTTGAAATTTCAAATTATAGTTAATTTCAATAGTTAATATAGCCAAAAACTATATCGTATGATGACTGCCGGATTTTACACAGCAGACTATAGACCAGTCATGACCACGCACGGCGCGGGCCTTTCCCATGGATGACCATACCACCCCGCAATGGGACATCGTGGCCGATCTGGTGTTGGGCGAATTCCGCGATTTCTATGGGCAGTTCAGGGAGATACCGGAACTCTCGAGATTGGCCTTCGAGCAGCGTGACCATGCCCGTTCCCTCAGGCTGAGCGGTCGCCGGCTGCAGCTCTACAGTATCAGCATCCGCGACTTCAGCGACCGCATCAAACGGGAGTACCCGGTGCTGGCCGCTGACGAATCATCCTGGGAAATGGTGGAGAGGCGGTACCTCGAGGCGGTGGAAGGGGAGTATGCAGCCGATCTGGCGATGGCCTACCTGCATTCCATCCGGCGCAAGATCTACCAGGGAGAATGGCGGGTCAACGATTACGCCAGCTACCGCAGCAAGTACGAAACCGACGATGTGATGGCCGACCAGCTCGTGCGATACGAGATCCGGGACAGGCTGACCGTGGAAACCGTGCAGGAGATACTTGCCATGGAGGCGTTCGACGTGCCCTACGAGGACATCAGCCGTGACGCCCGGCGGATCGTGGACCGGGCGTACCGCAACCTCGGCCTCGAGTCGCGCCTCAAGGATGCCCCCCTGGTGATCGAAATGTTCCCGGCGGGTTTCTACCGCAACCGGGGTGCCTACATGGTGGGCCGCGCGACATTCGACCATGAGCGGTATCGCCCCTTCATCATCGCCTTGTTGAACGGCGACAACGGGCTTTACGTGGACGCGCTCATCAACAGTGCCACCTATGCCCACAACATGTTCAGTTCCACGCTGGCGAACTTCCATGTCACCAATTTCTCCTACCATGAACTGTGCCGCTTCCTGCGCAGCATCATGCCCATGCGCCCCCTGGGGCTGCATTACTCCACCGTGGGATACAATCATCTCGGGAAGGTGGCGGTGATGAACGAACTGGAGGCGGAGTTCGAGTCGGGCGGTCGCCCCATGGCCGTGGCTCCCGGGAAGCCCGGTACCGTGGCGATCGGGTTCTGCATGCCGGATTCAGCCTATGTGCTCAAGGTCGTACGGGACAAACCGACCGGCGGTTACAAGTGGGGCAAGTTCGACGGGGTGCCGTCGGTACTCAGGAAGTACACCAGGGTGCACGAGATCAACCGGACCGACAGCATGCTGGACGCCATCATCTTCTATAACCTCCGGCTGAGTGTTTCCTGGTTCTCCGGGGAGTTGCTGGACCAACTGCTGGAATATGCCAGGGAAAGCGTGCACCTGGATGGCGATGCACTGGTTTTCCGTTATCTCATCGTGCAGCGCCGCCTCACGCCGTTGCCGGTCTACCTGGAGAACGCCACGCCAAGGCAGGCGGAGACCGCGATGGTCAATCTTGGATACTGCATCAAGAACAATGCCGCGGGAAACATTTTCAACCGGGACCTGGATGCACGCAACTATGGTGTCACCTCCTATCTGAAAGTGTACCTGTACGACTACGATGCCCTGGAGGATCTTACCGACGTCAAGATCCGCACCAACACCGACCGCATTGATGGCGAGGAGGACATTCCCGACTGGTATTTCGAGGATGGGGTGGTATTCCTGCCGGAGGAACTGGTTGCAGGGCTGTGCCTGCCATATCGGGAACTGCGGCGGCGTTTCGAGGCGGAGCATCCCATGCTGCTGACGGTGGAATACTGGGAGTCCATCCAGCGGGACCTGCAGGCGGGGAAGGTGCCGGTTGTCAGCGTCTATCCGGACACCGAACGCCTCACGGGGAACGATGCCTGATCATACCGGCGCAGGGAGTACCCAACGGTCGTAGGCCCACAGGGTCAGATAGTAGACCAGTAACAGCTGGCACAGCAGTACGAAGGTTCCTGTCGAGCGAATCATGGCGGCTTCGCGGGGACCGGGCTCGCCATCGCACCGGGCGATGACCCATCGGGCAAGCTTACTGTGCAGGTGGGCCGGCAGCGCACCGATGATCCCCCCGGCGAACGCCAATCCGCAAAGCAGATAGGCGAGTCCCGGCAGGGTGAACAGCAAGGTCCAGGCATTGCCCTGCCAGGTCAGGAACAGGGTGACACCGAGGAAGGCCATCGCGGCGAAGTTCAAGACCAGCCGGCCGGCGATCAGTCCTGCCGCCCGTTCCGTCAGCAGGCCCATCAGCGTCCGTCATAGCGGTTGACGAGTTCTCCGACACCCTCAATGAGGATTCGCACGGACCAGCCGTCCTTCATCGCACCGGCGCCCACGGATGTGCCGCAGGCGATGATGTCTCCCGGATTCAGCGTCATGTCACGGGAGATGCGGCTCACGATTTCCCGCGGTCCGTAGATCATGTCGCTGACGGGGTAGTTCTGGCGTTCCTGGACCTCTCCTTCGCCTTCCAGGAAGGTCATGATCACCAGGTCGTCCGGATTGACGCCGCGGGTGATGCCGGGCCCGAACACACCGAAACCGTCAAAGCACTTGGCCCTGGTCCAGTGGGCAAAGCTTTCCTCACTGAAAAGATGCTCGAGCGCGGTCACATCGTTGATGCAGGTGTAACCGAATATGTATTCATCCGCATCCTCAACCGGAACATCACGGCAGTCCCGGCCGATGACGATGCCGAGTTCCCCTTCGAACAGGACCTTGCCGCGGCAGGTACCGGGTCTTCGGATCACGGCGCCGGCGGGCGCATAGGTGTTCGGGGTCTTGACGAAATACCAGGGATGTTCGGGCTTCGGCAGACCGGTCTTTTCCATGGTGGCATGGAAATTGTTCCAAAGAGCCAGCATCTTGCCCGGAACGCAGGGCGTCAGGATGGTGACATCGCCGAGCGCCACGACCTCGCCGGTGGCCTCCACGGGACCGAACAGGTCCCCTTCGTGCACATGGACGGTGTTCTGCTCAAGCAGACCGAATGCGGTTTTTCCGGAAATTTCGAATCGGATCCAAGTGGCCATGAAGTAAAATCAGGGAAATTGTTGAAGGGTTTGCAGCACGTTCACGTGTATATGCCGGTGGACATGTCCGGCCAGCCCTGGCTGGTGGACAAGGGTGAAGATATCACCGGTGTCGGGGCATTGTGTAGACCCGGATAGGGTGCTATTCTTGGTATATGGTATACAATATACAAGATTTTCGATCAATCATCAGCGATACCGGAACAACCTGCCGTTGTGCAACATAATGCTGATTTTCTGCCGTTCCCGCCTGGTTTAATCTTGATTCCCCCATATTATCCAACTCGTAATCGAACATGAACATTCACGAGTACCAGGCCAAGCAGCTGCTTGGAGATTGCGGAGTCACCGTTCCCAGAGGAAAACCGGCGTTCAGCGTCGAGGAGGCCGTGAGCGCAGCCCGGGAACTGGGCGGTCCGGTCTGGGTGGTCAAGGCACAGATCCATGCCGGCGGCCGTGGCAAGGCCGGCGGTGTCAGGGTGGTGGATTCCATCGAACAGGTGCGCGAGGCTGCCGGCGACATGCTGGGCATGACCCTGGTCACCCACCAGACCGGCCCGGAAGGCAAGGAGGTCAAGCGGCTGTACATCGAGGAAGGCTGCGACATTGCCAGTGAACTGTACCTCGGTCTGCTCATCGATCGTGCCACCAGCCGTGTCACCATCATCGCCTCCACGGAGGGCGGCATGGATATCGAGGAGGTGGCGGAGAATACGCCCGAAAAGATCATCACCGTGGTGATCAATCCGGCCACCGGCCTGCAGCCGTTTCACGCCCGGCGGCTGGCCTTCGGTCTGGGACTTGCGGGAGAACAGGTACGGTCCGCGGTGAAATTCCTGGCCGCAATGTACCGCTCCTTCGTGGACCTGGATGCCAGCATGGTGGAAATCAACCCGCTGGTCGTCCGGGGGGATGGCAGCCTGATCGCCCTGGACGCCAAGATGAACTTCGACAGCAACGCACTGTACCGCCATCCGAACGTGATGGCGCTCCGGGACGAGGATGAGGAAGACCCGGCGGAGATCGAGGCCAGCAAGCACGACCTCAGCTACATCAAGCTGGACGGGTCCATCGGCTGCATGGTGAACGGCGCCGGGCTCGCCATGGCCACCATGGACATTATCCAGCTGTACGGCAGTTCGCCGGCGAATTTTCTCGACGTGGGCGGCGGCGCCACCGCGGAAAAGGTCACTGTGGCATTCAAGATCATCCTCGCGGATGAAAACGTCAAGGGCATCCTGGTGAACATTTTCGGCGGGATCATGCGCTGCGACGTGATCGCGGAGGGCATTGTCACGGCGGCCAGGGAGGTGTCCCTGGATCGGCCCCTGGTCGTGCGTCTCGAGGGTACCAACGTGGAGCAGGGAAAGCAGATACTGGAGGATTCCGGGCTGCCCATTCTTTCCGCCGACAACCTTGCGGATGCTGCAGAAAAAGCCGTCAGGGCAGTGAAGGAGGCCGCGTAATGTCCGTTCTCGTCAACCGGGACACCCGGGTCATCTGCCAGGGGTTCACCGGTTCCACCGCCACGTTTCACAGCGAGCAGGCGATCGCCTACGGAACCCGCATGGTGGGCGGGGTCACTCCGGGCAAGGGAGGCCAGAACCATCTCGGCCTGCCCGTTTTCGACACGGTCCGGGAGGCGGTGGAACAGACCGGTGCGAATGCATCGGTGATCTACGTGCCGCCGCCGTTTGCCGCGGATGCGATCATGGAGTCCATCGATGCGGAAATTCCCCTGATCGTCTGCATCACCGAGGGTGTCCCGGTACTGGACATGGTCAGGGTGAAACACATGCTGGAGGGATCGGCCAGCCGGCTGGTGGGTCCGAACTGCCCCGGCGTCATCACGCCGGACGAATGCAAGATCGGCATCATGCCGGGCCATATTCACCAGAAGGGCAGTGTCGGAATCGTCTCCCGCTCGGGCACGCTGACCTATGAGGCGGTCGCCCAGACCACGGCCGCGGGCATGGGCCAGAGCACCTGTATCGGTATCGGCGGGGATCCCGTCAACGGGACCAGCTTCATCGACTGTCTTGAATTGTTCCTGGGAGACCCGGAGACGGAATCCATCATCATGATCGGGGAGATCGGGGGCACCGCAGAGGAAGAGGCTGCCGATTTCATCCGCCAGAGCGGGACCAGGAAACCCATGTGCGGCTTCATCGCCGGGGTGACGGCGCCGCCGGGTCGCCGCATGGGGCATGCCGGCGCCATCATCGCCGGGGGCAAGGGAAGCGCGGGGGACAAGATCGAGGCGCTGAAATCCGCCGGGATCGCGGTTGCGGATTCCCCGGCATCGCTGGGTACGACCCTGAAAGCGACCCTCGGAAACTGATATTTCGTCGACGCCCGGTTGCCGGACACCGGATCCCGGGGTCAGTCGACAGGACGACAGATCATGGCGCGGGCGGACGTATTCGTCCGCCCGCGATGAGTTATTAACAACGATAGAATTCACGGGTGGCATCAGCCCGGGGGGATCCGGTCCCGATTCCGCGGTGATGCTCCGTGAGCCACAACCACGCAGGCACACTTCATGGGCGTAGTACCAAGAGAACCGCAGGTCCGCGGGCATCCCGGCAGCGGAAAGAAGAAAACCCGGGGCCAGCCCAAGGGTCGCCAGGTCGACCCGGCGGCGCTTTCCGATATCCGTTCGCTGATCGGGCCGGATATCCGGCGCGACCTGCTGATCGAGTACCTCCACCGTATCCAGGACCGGTTCGGTCACTTGAGTCCCGCGCACATAGCCGCCCTTGGGGATCACATGGGACTGGCGCAGACAGAGGTTTACGAAGTGGCGACGTTCTATGCGCATTTCGATGTGCTCGCGGACGGTGAGACACCTCCGCCGGAAGTCACCATCCGTGTCTGCGACAGCATCGCCTGCCAGCTGGCCGGCGCGGAACAGCTGCTGGAGGAACTGAAACGGGATGCGGGCGCCGATGTCCGGGTGCTGCGGGCCCCCTGCATGGGGCGGTGTGATACCGCTCCGGTGGCCGAGGTGGGCCACAACCACATCTCATGCGCCGACAGTGCGGGACTCCTGCGGGCAGCCCGGGAACGCGATCTTCACCCCAGGCAGCCCGACTACCGCGACCTGGCGACCTACCGGGCTGACGGGGGCTATGCGCTGCTCGGGTCCTGCCTGTCGGGCGAACGCGACGCGCAGGAGATCATCGACACCCTGAACCAGTCCTCGCTCGCGGGGCTTGGCGGCGCGGGGTTTCCCACCGGACGCAAATGGAGCATTGTCCGGGAATATCCCGGACCGCGCCTGATGGCGGTGAACGGCGACGAGGGCGAGCCGGGAACGTTCAAGGACCGTGTGTACCTGGAATCCGACCCCCACCGCTTCATCGAAGGCATGCTCATCGCCGCCTGGGTGGTGGGGGCCGAAAAATGCTTCATCTATATCCGTGACGAGTACCCGGCCGTGGTGTCACTGCTCCGGGAGGAACTGGACGGGGTGAGGGAAGCGGGTCTTGCGGACCATGTGGAACTCGAGGTCCGGCGGGGGGCCGGCGCATACATCTGCGGCGAGGAATCCTCCATGATCGAATCCATCGAGGGCAAGAGGGGGCTGCCCCGCAACCGCCCTCCCTACGTGGCGGAGGTGGGCATCTTCGGACGGCCGACGCTGGTGAACAATGTCGAGACGCTCTACTGGGTCCGTGACATCGTCGAAAAGGGCGCGGAGTGGTTTTCCGGTGCCGGCGTCCATGGCCGCAAGGGCTGGCGCTCCTACTCGGTATCCGGGCGTGTCAACCGCCCCGGCATGGTGCTCGCCCCGGCCGGGACCACGGCCAATGAACTGATCGAGAACTACTGTGGCGGGATGCAGGAGGGACACACGTTCAAGGGCTATCTCCCCGGTGGCGCGTCGGGGGGCATTCTGCCAGCCAGCCTGGGCGATGTGCCGATGGATTTCGGCACCCTGCAGGAATACGACTGCTTTATCGGATCGGCTGCCGTGGTGATCTTCAGCGACCGGGACAACATGAAGGACGTCGCGCTGAATCTCATGCGCTTCTTCGAGGATGAAAGCTGCGGCCAGTGCACACCCTGCCGGGTCGGCACGGAAAAGGCCGTCAGACTGATGGAAAAACCTGCATGGGATACCGGCCTTTTGGAGGAGCTCGGCACGGTGATGGCGGACGCTTCCATCTGCGGTCTCGGCCAGGCTGCGGGCAACCCGATCCATTGTGTCCTTAAATACTTTAAAGAGGACCTTTAAATGTCTGATAAGATTATATTTTATATCAACGGGGAGGAAGCCGAAGCAGAGCCGGGCCAAACCATCTGGCAGGCGGCGAAGGCCCGTGACGTGGAAATTCCCCATCTGTGCTATGCCCCCAAGCCGGACTATCGGCCGGATGGAAACTGCCGCGCCTGCATGGTGGAAATCGAGGGTGAGCGGGTGCTGGCGGCATCCTGTCTGAGGACGCCGACGGAGGGAATGAAGGTGATCACGGACAGCCACCGGGCCAGGACCGCCCAGCGCATGGTGATGGAGATGCTGGTGGCGGATCAGCCGCCCCGGGAAAGTGCGCACGATTGCAACAGCCCATTCTGGCAATGGGCGGACTGGCTGGAAGTCGGCGACAGCCGCCTTGAGCCCCGGGCCCCGCACGCGCCGGATTCCAGCCATCCCGCCATGCACGTGGCCCTGGACGCCTGCATTCAATGCAACCTGTGCGTCCGTGCCTGCCGCGAAGTCCAGGTCAACGACGTGATCGGCATGGCGAACCGCGGCGCACAGGCAAAGATCGTGTTCGACCAGGACGACCCCATGGGCCTCAGCACCTGCGTTGCCTGCGGGGAATGCGTGCAGGCCTGCCCCACCGGCGCGCTGATGGAATCCAGCCTGGTGGATTCCTCGGGGGTGGACCGGAACCTCGACCTGGATGAAGTCCACAGCGTCTGCCCGTATTGCGGCGTGGGCTGTCAACTCACCTACCGGGTCAGGGACAACGAGATCGTGGCGGTGGATGGGCGCGAAGGACCTGCCAACGCCAACCGCCTGTGCGTCAAGGGCCGCTTCGGATTCGACTACGTGAAGCACCCCCATCGCCTGACCACGCCGCTGATCCGCAAGGAGGGCGCCGCCAAGCATGGTGACCTGGACCTGGATCCCGCCAATCCCTGGACCCATTTCCGCGAGGCCACCTGGCAGGAGGCTCTCGACCTGGCCGGCGGCGGCCTGTACAGGATCCGCGAGGACAGGGGGGGCGGTGCACTGGCCGGATTCGGTTCCGCCAAGGGTTCCAACGAGGAGGCCTACCTTTTCCAGAAGCTGGTGCGAACAGGCTTCGGTACCAACAACGTCGACCACTGCACACGGCTCTGTCACGCCTCATCGGTGGCCGCATTGCTTGAAGGGGTGGGATCCGGGGCGGTTTCCGCCCCCTTCAACGCGGTGAACGAAAGCGATTGCGTCATCGTCATCGGGGCCAACCCGGTGGAAAACCATCCCGTGGCGGCGACCTTCTTCAAGCAGGCCGCCAAGCGCGGAGACCTGATCGTGATGGATCCGCGCGGAACCGCCCTCAAGCGTCATGCCACGCACATGCTGCAGTTCAAGCCCGGGGCGGACGTTTCCATGCTGAACGCGATGCTCAACGTGATCATCACGGAAGGCCTGGTGAACGAGGAATACGTGGCCCGCCATACGGAGGGATACGAGAACCTGAAGAAACACATCGGTTCCTTCACCCCCGAGGCCATGGCGCCCATCTGCGGCATTGATGCCCAGACACTGCGTACCGTGGCGCGCAAGTACGCCACCGCGAAGGCAGCCATCATCTTCTGGGGGATGGGCATATCCCAGCATATCCACGGCACGGACAACTCCCGCTGCCTGATTGCCCTGGCACTGGTGACCGGCCAGGTGGGCCGGCCCGGAACGGGCCTGCACCCGCTCCGCGGACAGAACAATGTCCAGGGGGCTTCGGATGCGGGGCTGATTCCGATGATGCTGCCGGACTACAACCTGGTCGACGTGCCGGATCTCCGCTCCCGCTTCGAGGATGCCTGGGGCACGACCCTGGACCCCCAGCGCGGGCTGACCGTGGTTGAGATCATGGATGCGATCCATGCCGGAAAGATCAACGGCATGTACATCATGGGGGAAAACCCGGCGATGTCGGACCCCGATGTGCAGCACGCCAGGGAAGCCCTGGCCAAGCTGGATCACCTCGTGGTTCAGGACCTGTTCCTGACCGAGACGGCATTCTATGCGGATGTCATTCTGCCGGCGTCCGCATGGCCGGAGAAGGATGGCACGGTCACCAACACCAACCGCCAGGTGCAGCTCGGACGTCCGGCCCTGGAAATTCCCGGGGATGCCCGCCAGGACTGGTGGCTGATCCAGGAAATCGCGCGCCGGGTCGGCCTCGACTGGAATTACGGCCACCCATCGGAAGTATTCGCTGAAATGGCCACCGTGATGCCATCGCTGAACAACATCACCTGGGAGCGGCTGGTGCGGGAGAGCGCCGTCACCTACCCCTGTGATGCCCCCGATCTGCCGGGTAACGATATCGTTTTCGGCGACGGCTTTCCCACACCCAGCGGCAAGGGCAGGCTGGTGCCCGCCAACCTGATTCCGCCGGACGAGCAGCCGGATGCGGATTTCCCCATGGTGCTGACCACCGGGCGCCAGCTCGAACACTGGCATACCGGGTCGATGACCCGGCGGGCCCGGGTGCTCGACCAGATCGAACCGGAAGCCGTGGCGGCACTGTCTCCGGCGCTGCTGGAAGAGATGTCGATCAGGGGCGGTGACAGGGTCCGGGTATCCACCCGCCGGGGCGTGATCGAACTGAAGGTGCGGGCGGATTCATCGGTGCCGGAGGGGATGGTTTTCATCCCGTTCTGCTACGCGGAAGCGGCGGCCAACACGCTGACCAATCCGGCGCTCGATCCGTTCGGCAAGATTCCGGAATTCAAGTACTGCGCCGCGCGGGTCGAGGCGGTTACCTGATACCCCTTCGCCCGCAGGAAAGCATCCGCACCCGTCATTCCGGCCCGGGCGGGCAAATTCCGGGGACGGGTTCCGCGGCGCAATACGGCCGCGGCTCAGGCAGTCATCATGAGATTCAGTGCGGGTTCCAGGAATTTGCCCGTGTATGAATCCCGTACGGTGATCACGTCTTCCGGGGTGCCGGCCGCGATGATTTCGCCGCCCCCGTCACCGCCTTCCGGGCCGAGATCGATAATCCAGTCCGCGGTCTTGATGACGTCCAGGTTGTGTTCGATGACGATGACGGTATTGCCATGATCCCTGAGGCGGTGCAGCACCCCGAGCAACTGGCGAATGTCGTGGAAATGCAACCCGGTGGTGGGCTCGTCCAGCACGTACAGGGTTCGTCCGGTGTCGCGCTTGGACAGTTCCCGTGAAAGCTTGATGCGCTGTGCCTCGCCGCCGGACAGGGTGGTGGCACTCTGGCCGAGGGTGATGTACCCCAGCCCCACATCCAGCAGGGTGTCCAGTTTCTTCCGGATCGCGGGGATCGCGGAAAAGAATTCCGCCGCTTCCTCCACCGTCATTTGCAGCACCTCGCTGATGTTTCGGCCCTTGAAGCGCACATCCAGGGTTTCCCGGTTGTATCGCTCTCCCTTGCACACGTCGCAGGCGACATAGATATCCGGCAGGAAATGCATTTCCACCCTGATCATGCCGTCACCCTGGCAGGCCTCGCAACGGCCCCCCTTGACGTTGAAGGAGAACCTGCCGGGCTTGTAGCCCCTGGCCCTGGCTTCCTGGGTATGGGTGAAGATATCGCGAATGTGGGTGAACAGCCCCGTATAGGTTGCGGGGTTGGAGCGCGGGGTGCGTCCGATGGGGCTCTGGTCGATCATGATGATCTTGTCGAAGTGGTCCAGGCCGCTGATGTCCTCAAAAGGCATCGGGCTGCCCCGCTGGAGGTGGAGCTGGTGGGCGACGGCCGGATAGAGGGTTCCGTTCACCAGGGTCGACTTGCCGGATCCCGAAACGCCGGTCACGCAGGTCAGCAGACCCACGGGCACCTCGGCGGTCACCCCTTTTAGATTGTTGCCCCGGGCGCCGGAGACACGCAGGACCCGTCCGGGATCCATCGGGGTGCGCGTTGCCGGTACCGGGATGATCTCCCGCCCGCTGAGGAACCTGGCGGTGATCGACCCGGGGTCGTGGATGAGCTTCTGCGGCGGTCCTTCGGCGACCACGGTGCCCCCGTGCTTGCCCGCACCCGGGCCGATGTCCACGACGTAGTCCGCACTGAGGATGGCCCCCTCGTCGTGTTCCACCATGATGACGGTGTTACCGAGGTCTCTGAGGTGGAACAGGGTCTCCAGCAGCCGGTTGTTGTCGCGCTGGTGCAGGCCGATCGAGGGTTCGTCCAGCACATACATCACCCCCACGAGTCCGGATCCGATCTGGGAGGCCAGGCGGATCCGCTGGGCCTCGCCGCCGGAAAGGGTTTCCGCCGCACGGGCCAGGGTCAGGTAGTCCAGTCCCACATTGGTGAGAAATCCGAGGCGGGCC
>JAJDTE010000183.1:0-3010 GCA_022827325.1 Gammaproteobacteria bacterium
TGCCCGCACAGGCGGGCCGGATCCCCGTTGGCGAAGATGTCCAGAGGGGAACGATGTCCACCGGGGGCTCAAATAGCGTTTCGCATAATAAACGGATCACCCCGGCGGACCGGGCAGAACCAGGCAGGACCATTCTGCCATGCGGTTGACCGGGCGGCCCGGAGTCGTCTCCGATCATGCCGGTGTCAGTCGCCGAGCCGGGACCGTTCCCTGCGGTACTGCCTCGTGATCCACCTGTGCCGCCGGGCGGAACCCCGGTCATTCCTTTCCTGCCTCATCCGCGTGCGGCCCTCCAGAAAGCCGCGCTAGGACCCCGGCAAGGAAGAGAATGGCCAGCACCGACAGGGTCGTTCCGTCCATCCGGGCCTTCGGGCCTCAGGCGACCCGCGGGTTCGACGTCTGTGCGGATACTCCCTTGCGGTTCATCGGGCCGCGCCATCGACACCTAGTCGTTGCGCACCACGATATGGGCCGCGATGATTTTCCCATGGAGTTCGCGAAACTTCCGGTTGCCCGTGGAACTCGCCCGCTCGACGCACGCCCAGCCGACCTGTTCCGACCTCAGTCCGCAATGGCCGGCCGGCAGGGTCGGGCCTGCCGGGGTGTGGGCAAGGATCACGGGCCGGATCGTGGTGGCGTTGAAGACGGCGATGTCCGCTTCATCGCCACCCGCCGGCCGGTGGGGCCTACCAGCAGCAGCAAAGCCCGGCGGAGACCGCCTCGAGCTGCTCCTCGGTGATGTTCGGGTCCGGCGGCAGGGCCAAGTGCACCGTCTGCATGTCGCTCTCGTGGACCACGATGTTCATGGACTCGTGAATGTTGATCTCCAGTTCGTCCCCGATGGCGGTCCTGGGGTCGGCAAGAAGCTGCTGCCTGAACTCCGGGTCCAGGATTTTCAGGAATACGAAGCCGGGCCGTGCATGGATGCGCAGTGGTGCGATTGTTTTCCAGGACTGTGTCACCGTGAGGCAGGCGTTCCGGGCCGGTCAGCCCGGGGCCACCGTGACCGCCGCCGGGCTCCGGCCCCGGCCGAAAGCCACGCCGATCAGGTGGACCGGTTTGTTCCGATCCCGGTATTTTTCGGCATAGCCCTTTTCCCGTATCTGCTCGATGGCCTGCTGGGCGGAGGCGTCCCGGCCGTCTTCCCCGTCGGCC
The DNA here is from genome assembly GCA_022827325.1 of Gammaproteobacteria bacterium. GTDB lineage: Bacteria > Pseudomonadota > Gammaproteobacteria > Arenicellales > Poriferihabitantaceae > VYFG01. The sequence continues at coordinate 1,156 of JAJDTE010000183.1, forward strand.
ATCTTGAACTCGAACACGAACACCTGGCCGCCGTGGAGCACCACCATGTCCGCACGGCCCCTGCTCGATGAATCCTCCACCCGGATATCCAAGCGGATGGTCCGGAAGCAGGCGTACAGCATACCGGCGTACCAGGCCTCGTAGCGGGCGGGGCCGTTGGTTCCCTGCCACTGGTAGGGGATTCCGGCGAAGAACGATCTCAAGTGATCCGCGAACCCGTCGAAGTCGTTGGCGGCCAGCAGGCGACCGAGTTCCTTGCCGCTGTCAGACACCTCCTTGCCCTGACGCCCCAGATAACCCAGCAACCCGTGGTTCAGGCTGTATTGCACCTCGGAGTTGGGATAATTGAGGGTGTAGAAGGTCTGGGGGCCGTCCTGCTCTTCCCTGGTGATGGTCAGGTACCCGGTCTGGAACAGAAGGGAGTCGACGGTGATGTTCTCGACATCGAAGGTCGAGACCAGTTCCTCGTCCGAAACCCGGTTCTCCAGTTCCAGCGGACTGACCTCACGGCTCATCATCATCCGGAACAGAAAGGTGGGAGAGCCGGTCTCGAACCAGTGGGACTTGAATTTACGACTGTCGAACAGGAGCAGCAGGTCGAACGGGTTGTAGAGTTTCTCTTCGCCGAGCCAGTGGTAGCCGTTGTACCATTCCCGAATCCGGTTTCGGTCGAGTCCCGGTAGTTCTGGGGCGAATATCGTGTCCAGATCCCTGTCGGTGTAGCCGCAGATGGTGGCGTAGTTGGGATCGAGACTGATATTCCGGAGATTGTTCAGCCCGGAATAGAGGTTCACCTTGGAGAACATGCTCACCCCGGTGACGAAGACGAAGCGGACATGTTCGGCGCTGCCCTTGATGATCCCGTAGAACCCCCGCAGGTAGTCCCGGTTGGCGGTGGCCATTTCCGGATTGTCGATGACGTCCAGAATCGGCTTGTCGTATTCGTCCACGAGGACCACGACCCGCTGGCCGGTGGTATGGTGCAGGCGGCGCAGGATATCCTGCAACCGCTCCGGGCCGGTGCGTGCCGGAGTCTCCGGCAATTCAAGCTGTGCCTGTTCTTCGATCCAGACCAGTTGATTCAGGATGCTACGTTCGACATCCTCCAGTTCGTTGTACTTTCCGTCAAAACTCAGCCTTACCACCGGATACCTGATCGACCAGTCCCAGTGCTCGTGGATGTCGAGGTCCCGGAACAGGGGCTCGTTGCCCGCGAAAAGCTCCCGCATGGTATCGACCAGGAGACTCTTGCCGAACCTCCGCGGACGTGACATGAAATAATACCTTCCCTGACTCACCAGCCGTTGGATGTGGGAAGTCTTGTCGACGTAGTAGAATTCCTGTTCCCGAATGGTTCTGAAGTCTTGGTTGCCGATCGGGAGTTGGCGGCGCGTCATTGCCCGTGTTCTTTGCCGGATGGGATTCCAGGAAATCATGCCATCCAATACAATCGGTACGCCTTCGGTCGGACCGTGATGGAACTGTGGCAATAAAAGCCGTCAGCTTGTGCGTGTCAATGAAAATTCAGCATTGACGGCCTCGCAGGATTGCAAGCCTACTTTCATCACGGCTCCATCGAAGGGTTACTACAATCGTGCGCAAGCGTAACACCCGGATAGAACAAATCCGCTTGCGATTAGATTACGGCTACAGGTTTATTTTTATTATCTTTATGATTATAAATAATTATTTGAGAGAATTAAGATAACCGGGAACAAGAGGCTTTCCTTTTTGGCGCAGACGACCCAATTTCTCCCGATGACTGCCGGCTTGCGGGCATCATATTCCGTGCTTTCCGGTACCGGAATCCGGCCGTGACGGACTGATGGATTCCACCAGGATAGTCGTTGTGGGC
>JAJDTE010000220.1:0-3901 GCA_022827325.1 Gammaproteobacteria bacterium
GGGGTGAGTGAAATCCGCCATGGGTGATTTCGATTTCGTGTACATCACCCAGACCGTCGGCGACGGGCTGCTGTTCGGCTCGACCTATGCGCTGATCGGGATCGGCTTCACGCTGATCTTCGGCGCCATGGGCAAGCTCAACATGACGTACGCCGCGGCGTCCCTGGCCGGTGCGTACGTGGGCCTGGCGGCGTTCACCTTCGTCAACGCCCCCGCCCTGGTGGTTTTCCTGGTTTCGGCGCTCGCCTCGGGATTTATCGGCTTCGTCGCGTACCTGACCTGCTTCCGGTTCATCCCGATCAATAACCATCTTGCCGCACTGATGGCCTCGATCGGGGGCCTGTTCTTCATCGACGAGATCGTCATCCATACCACCGACGGCTCACCGCTCACCTTTCCGGCCATGTTCGAGTACGTGATGTTCGAGCTGGGCCCGCTCGGGATCCGCGGCGACCTCCTGTTCGTGTTCGCGGTATGCATCGCCGCCACCGCCGGCCTGCTGTTCGTGCTCTACCGCAGCCGGCTTGGCCTGGCGACGCGGGCGGTGTCCCAGCAGGACGTGGCGGCCCGGCTGTGCGGCATCGACGTCCACCGCACCAATGCCGTCACCTTCGTGCTTGCCGGCCTGCTTGGCGGGATCGCGGGCGCCATGACGGCGGCCGCGGTCGGGGTGCTCTCGCCGCTGATCACGATCCCGCTGACCGTCAAGGGCCTGATCGTCACGGTCATCGGCGGCCTGGGATCGATTCCGGGCGCCATCGTGGCCGGCCTGATGGTGGGCGCGCTGGAAAACGTGTTCCTGTACTTCCGGGGGGTCAACGAGCGCGACATGTACGTGTTGATGCTGCTCTTCGTATTCCTGGTCTTCCGGCCGCACGGAATTTTCGGGTCGGCCATCAGCCGGGACTGATAAGGAGATGTCGTACTACCTCGGCCTTGTCCAGCTCATCGGGATTCATACCCTCCTCGGCCTGTCCGCGTACGTGCTGATGCTTACCGGCCAGCTCTCCCTGGGACAGGCCGGGTTCTTCGCCATCGGCGCCTACAGCGCCGGGATTCTCACCGTCATCTTCGAGCTGCCCATTCTGCCCGCGCTGCTCGCGGGGGCATGCATCGCGGCCTTCTTCGCGTTTCTTGTCGGCTTCCCCGCCCTGCGGGTCAAGGGCCTGATGCTCGTGGTGGCGACCATCGCCTTCGGCGAATTCGTTCGCCTGTTCTTCTTCAATCTGAGCTGGCGCGTGCCGCGCGACGGCATCGAGGTCGGACCGGACAGCACCAACGGCTTCCGCGAGATCCGCTACTTCGTGGCGAACGGCTGGTCGGCATGGGAGATCACCACCTTCGTCTGGGTTTTCGTGATCCTGGTCATGGTGGCTCTCTGGTGGATGGACCGCTCGCGCGCGGGAGCGGTCCTGCGGGCGGTGGGCGAGGACGAACTCGCGGCCCAGAGCGTCGGCATCAACCTCACCGCGGTGAAGGTGACCGCCATGACCGCCGGCGGCTTCATCGCCGGCATCGGCGGGGCGCTCTATGCCCATACCTCGACCTACGTTGACCACCTCACCTTCACCGTGCTGCTCGCGACCTTCGCGATCTCCTATCCGATCCTCGGCGGACTGTCGAGTGTCTTCGGCACCCTGCTGGCGGTCATCTTCATCCAGGGAGTGCTGGTGGAAGGGCTCCGCTTTCTCGGGGACTGGCGCAACATCGTGTTCGGACTGCTGATCATCGCCGCGATGAACCTGAAACCCTCCGGCCTGTTCGATGCCCGCACCGCCCGCATCCTGAAGCGCGCGGCGGGTCTCGGCAGGAGAGGCTAGAGCGGTGCTCGAACTGCAGGGTCTGACGAAGCACTTCGGCGGGGTCAAGGCCCTCGACGGGCTGGACCTGACCGTCGAGGAGGGCGGGATCATCGGCCTGATCGGCCCCAACGGGTCGGGCAAGAGCACCGCGATCAACCTGATCTGCGGCGTCTACGGCGAAACCGCCGGCACCGTGCATTTCCGCGGAGTCCTGATGAATGGAAAGCCGCCGCACCAGCGCCTCAGGGCCGGAATAGCCCGCACGTTCCAGAATATTCGCCTGTTTCCGGAACTCACGGTGTGGCAGAACCTGTGGGTCGCCCAGAACTCGCCCCAGGATATCTCCCGGCAACGTTTTCTGCCGCGCTGGTTCGGCACCACCCGCCAGGCCCGCAAGGAGATCGCGGACCTGCTGGAACTCGCCGACCTCGCGCACAAGGGCGACGAACTTGCGTCCAACCTGGCCTTCGGGGAGCAGCGGCGCCTGGAGTTCGCGCGCGCGGCGGCGGCGCGCCCGCTGCTGTTGTTGCTCGACGAGCCTGCGGCCGGCATGAGCCGGCAGGAAATCGACGATCTGGGCCAGCGGATCCGCCGGTTGCGCGACTCGGGGGTGACCATCCTGCTCGTCGAGCACATGATGGAACTCGTCATGGGCGTGACCGAGCAGATCGCAGTGCTCAACTTCGGGCACAGGATCGCGTTCGGCACACCGGGCGAGGTGCAGAACGACCGGGCGGTGCAGGAGGCATACCTCGGCACAGACGCCACGGAGTCCGGGCCGGCCGGCGGGAGCGCCTGAGCAGATGCTGAGCATCCGGAATCTCGTCACTTCCTATGGAAACATCGAGGCGCTGCGGGGCGTGAGCCTCGACGCGGCACAGGGCGAGATCACCTGCCTTCTCGGCCCCAACGGCGCCGGGAAGACCACGACCATGTTCACGGTTGCGGGCATCATATCCGCCAAATCCGGTTCCGTGACCCTGGACGGCGAGGACATGACCCGGCTGCCGGCCGTCAAGGTGGTGTCCAGGGGCATCGCCCTGGTGCCCGAGAACCGGCTGGTGTTTCCGCACATGGACGTCGAGGAGAACCTGCGCGCCGGCGCCTACGCCAGAAAGGCCACCAAGGCGGAAGTCTCGGCCGACGTCGCGGACATCTTCCGGCGCTTTCCCCGCCTGGAAGAGCGCAGGGGCCAGCTAGCCGGCACCCTGTCGGGAGGCGAGCAGCAGATGCTGGCCATCGGGAGAGGGCTCATGGCGCGTCCCAGGATCCTCCTCATGGACGAGCCTTCCGTCGGCCTCGCGCCCCTCGTCGTGGAGGAGATCTTCAACATCATCCGCGAACTCAACGCGGAAGGGGTCACCATTCTCCTGGTCGAGCAGAATGCCCGGATGGCGCTCAGGGTGGCCCACAGGTTCTACCTCATCGAAGGCGGGGAAATCACCTTCTCGGGCGTACCCGGAGAGTTCGATGAAGACGAGGTCATCCACCGGGCCTACCTCGGGGTGCGGCAGGAATAGTCACACTTCGGGCCGGGGACACACGCTGTGATCGATTTCGTCCAGAATACCGTTGACGGCATCATGTTCGGCTCGTCCTACGCGTTGCTGGCTATCGGCTTCACCATCGTTTTCGGCGTCATGCGCCGGCTGAACCTCGCATTCGGCGCCACCATCATGCTGGGCGCCTACGCCGGCACCTGGCTGCACGTGCATTACCAGGTCAACGTGCTGGTCATCGCCCTGACGACACTGGCGTGCACGGTCCTCGCCGGTATCTATGTCGAGCGCCTGTGCTTTCGTGCAGTACGCCGCGACGCCGCGCTCGCGTCCATGGTCTCGAGCTTCGTGATCTGGATGCAGCTCGAGGAGGTTGCGGTTCACCTCCTGCCCGAGCGCACCTATGCCTTCCCGTCCCTGTTCGTCGCCGGCCCCTTCGAGCTCGGTCCGTTCCTGTTCCGCGCTGAGCAGATCACGATGCTGGTGCTGGCCGCGGTCATGGTCGGCGCCCTGCACCTGCTGCTGCACCGCACCCGGTACGGTCTCGCGCTCCGCGCGCTCTCGGAGAGCCCGCGGGCCGCCGTCTACATGGGCATCGAC
>JAJDTE010000014.1:0-4170 GCA_022827325.1 Gammaproteobacteria bacterium
GTCTCGAACATCCAGTGGCCCGCCAGTTTCTCCATCATGCGATCGATCATCGCCACGGTGGCGAACGGCTTTCCGCAGGCAATGCACCGGAACGGCTCCTCCTCCTTCAGTGTGCGGCTCCTGGTCGCCGCATCGTCCGGATCGAACCGCGGGTCCAGGGTCAGGGCGGCCTCCGGGCAGGCCCGGGTGCAGATTCCGCACTGGACGCAGTTGCTCTCGATGAAGCGCAGCGCCGGGGACTCCCCCCCGGCCTCGAGGGCATTGCCGGGGCAGACCGAAACGCATCCCATGCACAGCGTGCAGGCCTCGGAATCCAGGATCACCTGCCCGAACGGGCTTCCCGCCGGCAGAGGCGCCGGACCCGCCGCGGCCGCGCCCTGCACCAGGTGCCGCAGCGCATTTCGCAGCATGCTGCGCTTGCCGCCCGCGGCCGCGAAGGTGGCGACGGCGTCCCGCCCGGTTTCCGCCGGGACGGTCGCCAGCACCGGGTCCAGGGATTCGGTCAGGCGGACGCTGCAGCGGTCGAGACCGGAGCCGCGCAGCACGGCCCGGATGAATTCCGCGGTCTCCTCGAGACTGCGGCGGACCTGTTCGGGAACCTCCGGATGGACATGGAGCCAGATGTCCCCGGCGCCGTAGGCCAGCGCGCAGGCCAGCAGTTCCGGGCCCACCGAGCCGATTTCCTCCACCAGGAGCGGAATGACATGCTCCGGCAGCTCTTGCGAGGCCGCCGCCACCGTCTCCCCGCCGTGCTCCCTGTCGTAGACAAGCAACGTGATCTCCCGGGACCCGAGGCGCTCCCGCAGGTCGCGGCAGACCCGCCGCAGGAACTCCACCTGCTCCTCCACCGGCGGATAACGGTAGGTGATCGCCCCAGACGGGCAGCGGGCGGCACAGCTTCCGCCTCCCTGGCAGAGATAGGGGTTGACCTCGATCTGTTCGCCCACGGAGATGATCGCATCCGTCGGACAGGCCTCCAGGCAGCGGTTGCAGCCCTCGATGCCGCTGCGGCCATGGGCGCAGATGTCCGGGTCGTACTGGAAATAGCGGGGCTTCTCGAATTCGCCCACCAGATCCCGCACCGCCTCGATCGCCTCGTCCAGCCTGCCGGGGTCGGCGCCGACGTGGTGGTAGCCCGGCGGCTTGATGGCGGCGCCGATCAGCGCCTCGGCGCCCGCGTCGATCACGTGGTCGAAAAGGCCGTTGGGGATGCCCATCATCTGTCCGAGCCCGACCCGGTCCTCCTCACCCCCGTCCGGACCCGGAAGACTCGCGGTGAAACGGCCGAGGTATCCCTCCACCGCTAGTCCGGGGGATTTCCAGGCATTGGGGGCGGCCAGGGGGCGCTCGTCCCCGCCAGTGACCGCGATGTAGCAGAGGAACCTGTCTCCCAGTGCGGCTTCCGCTTCGCGGCCCGGCCCCTCGTCCATGACCAGCAGCACCCGGTTGGCCGCCACGTAGGCGACGCTGGTGGTCGGCGCGGGCGACCAGGGCGCCCCGGACAGCACCTCATGGCGGATTCGCCCGGCCTGTGTCTGCGCGGTCAGGTTGAGCCCGAGGGCTTCCAGATAGCCTGTCATGTCAGGATTCTCCTCCGGGTGGGCTCATGCTCATGCGGGGGTGTTCGATCCACCCTCGGCGTCCTCGGGATCGTCCTCTGCATCCCGGTCCGGTGCGGTGTCCGCGTTCGAGGCCACTTCCGTCGGCGCGTCCTCGGGCGCCGGTTCGGGCGATTCCCGCGGCTCTTCGGTTTCCTCCGACGCGAGCCGTTCCCGCTCCTCGGCTTCCAGACGGCGTTTTTCCGCCACCTCGGCCTGGTGCTTCATGTCGGAGGTGACCATGTCGCCCAGCCCCTCGAACTGGGTGAAATCCTCGTCGTAGTCGTCCAGGCCGTCGCGCACGTTGAAAACCGCCGCGGTAAACAGCTTGCGCATCGCCAGCCTGCGCAACTTTTCGCTGACGCCGGGGGACAGGAATCCGGAATAGTCGCTGTGCTCGTCGAGCGACTCCAGGGCGGGCATGTCCGCGTCCGTCAGCACCGGCGCATCGGCCTCGGGTTCCTCACTGGACGACTTCAGCCGGTCGGCTTCCACGGTGGTCCGCATACGCCCGGGGCTGTCCTCGGGCACGATGGTATTGAGGGGCAGCGTCTCCTCGCCATCGGCCCTGTCGTCCCCCGGTTCCCCCCGGGTCTCCCGGTCGCCGGAGCGCTTGCGGTCCGACCACCGCCTGAGGAAGCCCTCCTCCTGGTCCGCATCCAGGTCGGGTCGCCTGCTCATTGCACTCCGTCCCCGGCGTCGCCGTCGCGGGAGGCGGCATAGAGCGAGTCCTCCAGCCAGTCACGCCGCTTGCGCTTGCGCTTGATTTGCGGCCGGTAGTGACTGATCACGTAGCGCTCAAGCAGTTCCGTGATCTCCTCGGGCATGGGCGCCGACAGGACCATGTCGTCGGCTTCCATGTGACCGCTTGCCTCGTCCTGGTTGGCGGTCACCAGCATCGGACGGATTTCCCGGGCACCGTATTCGCCTTCACAGACCACGAACAGGTGGGGCTTGTCGGACAGCAGGTTGTACCAGTAGCCCTCGCCGCCGTCCTTGTAGAGGTCCAGGGTGAATCCCGTGTGGATGAACCGGCTCGTGTTCCCGTCCACCTCGACCACGCTGTCCCCGCCAAGCGCCGTGATTCCTTCCCCGGTCAGGATCCCGTGGACGCGCCAGACGGGATAGCCCCATTTTTTCTCGGGATCGATCCGGCGCTCCAGCACCACGGCCACGGGCACGGAGATTCTCGAGCCGGGCCCGGCCCGCTCCCCCATCCCCTGCCCGTGGACGGTTCCGGTCACGCCGCCCAGGCCCCGGTCATTCCTCGATCTCGAGGGTATCCACCACGTCGACATCCAGGCCAAGCTGGCGGATGGAAAGCGACATGGTGGCTTCCAGGCGGTCCCCGTTCCGGACGGTTCCGGCCCGGATGCCATCGCGGACCGCCTGCTCGATGGCCCGCTGGGAGGTAATGCCGGTTTTCTTGAGGAATTTTCTGATCTGGATGTTGAGCGCGTCTTCGTTCATGGATCGTCGGCCTGCCTGGTCGTGCCGGAAAGCATAGTTGGAATGGTCCCCGAATTACAATAGCGCGCCGTCCCACGGCCCGGCCCCGGCGGGCGGGCTCCGTCCCGCCGGAAGGGGGTGCGGCATCCGGCTGCCCCGGGGCGGACCTGCCGGGAATCTTCCGCCGCCCGCCATTGTCGGATACTATCACCGCTTGAGTTTCACCGCCGAAACACCCACCTTCATCCCTTTCCCGACGAATTCACCCGCCCCCCCCATGGCCACGGCACCCGGCATCAAGAACACCACGTCCCCGTCCCCGGCGGGACGGCCGCGTCTCAGCGACGCCGGGCTGGAGTCGATCCACCGGGTGGCGGCGCTGGACCAGTTCGGGACGAGCCGGGACATCAACATCGTGGGAGAAGTCCCCCTCACCATCAAGGTGGACGGCGAGGAACTGGTGACCCTGATGACCCTCGGCGCGCGGCCGGAGATGCTGGTGCTGGGCTACCTGCGGAACCAGACCCTGTTCGGCGACCCCGCCGAGATCCGCTCGGTCACGGTGAACTGGGACCGGGAAGTTGCCGAGGTGGAAACCCGGGAGGGCAAGGGCATCACCGGCGTTGACACCAGCAAGCGCACGGTGACCTCGGGCTGCGGCCAGGGAACGATCCTCAGCTGCACCCTGGATAAGCTGTACGACCATCGCCTGCCGCCGACGGAAATCCGGCAATCGGACATCTACGACATGCTGGGCAAGATCCGGGACCACAACAAGACCTACCGCGCCGCGGGCTCCGTGCACGGGTGCGGGTTGTGCCTGGGCGGGGAGATCCTGACTTTCGTCGAGGACGTGGGCCGACACAACGCCATGGACACGATCTCGGGGGAGATGTGGCTGGACAACATCAGCGGCCAGGACAAGATCTTCTACACCACCGGGCGGCTGACATCGGAAATCGTGATGAAGGCGGCGCTGATGGGCATCCCGGTGCTGGTTTCCCGCAACGGCACCACCCACATGGGCTTCGAACTGGCGGAAGAACTGGGCGTCACCCTCATCGCCCGCGCCAAGAGCCGGCATTTCGTGGCGCTCAATTCGCACAACCTCGTCTTCGACGCC
>JAJDTE010000202.1:0-6463 GCA_022827325.1 Gammaproteobacteria bacterium
CACGGAAAGGACGGAAGTTCCCGAAAAGTCACCCGCCGGGCGGACATGGGCAGGCAACGGACACGGGACCGGAGCAGCCGGGAAAGAAACTGGAAGGAACCGGAATAACCGGCCCTCGGGGTGACATTCAGTTTCGCGGGCTCAGACCCGAAGGCACTCGGCGGCGCATCGGCACCGGCGCAGGCCACCCTGCGATTCGGGCGCCTGGAACGCATTCACGTGGAGAATGCGGTCTCGGAATTCGGTCGCGGTCATGAGCGCTCCGGCGCCATCACGTCCTTGATTGCCGGGGAACTCCGTAATCAAATCGTGACCGATCATCTTCTACACGGAGGCGGGCTTTGTCGGCGATTCTGCCTATTCGCGGCCATCGCCGGTACGCTGCCGCCGGACGGGAGGATCAGTACAACAGAGGGACTGGCTCTACTTTGGCAAGCGATCAGTCAGAGACGTTCCTGCCCGGGTCCGGAACGCTCATGATGGGATTCGTACCGTCTCCCGGAACCAAATCCGCTGGACAAATGCACCGAACGGGGGACCCGGATTCACCCGCCCCCTTGCGGCTTCGTCCCCGCCGTTGCCGTTTCATCGCACGGCCGTTGTCAGGCGCAATCCGGGAGGGCCAGAATCCATCGCAAATCAGCCATTCTGCACAAGATCATGAAGACAACAAGCAAACTCATCGGCGCCTGCCTGTTCACCGTGGCGCTCGCCGCCTCGGCACAGATTCCGGCCGACACCCTGACCATCGTCATCGAGGACATCCGTGATGCCGGCGGCACCCTCAAGGTGCAGGTGCTTGCCGGCCAGGAGCAATTCGAAGGCGGTGGCGCGGCGGTACGATTCCGGGAGCCGGCGGCGGAAGGCGCGTTGACGCTGACAGCCGAAAACCTCCCTTCCGGGGAATATGCCATCAGGGTCATGCACGACGTGAACGGCAACGGCGAACTCGACACCAATTTCGTCGGCAGGCCCACCGAGCCCTACGCATTCTCCAACAATGCCAGGGGCACGTTCGGCCCGGCCACGTGGGAAGAGGCACGCTTTGTGCTCGAAGGCGAGGTCACCCAGGTGATCTATCTGGTTCACTGACCGGGGAATCCGCGATGAAACGACGTCAATTCTCGAAACTGTTAGCGCTGCTGGCCTGTCCCTGGCCGGCCGGCGCACGGGCCCGGGCGGGCGAGGCGGACTGGTCGGAACTGTTCGCCGAAGCCATGCGGGACCGGCCCTGGCTTGCCGCATGGGGCAATATCGACCGTGAACACTACCAGGGCGAAGCAACCGTCTCGGACCACTGGCCCGAAGGACTGCGCGGTACGCTATATCGTACCGGTCCTGCCCGGCATGAGATTCATGGCTACCGCAACCACCACTGGTTCGACGGGGACGGCATGGTGCAGGCCTGGCGGGTCGGCGCGGAAGGCGTGCGGCATCAGGCGCGGCTGGTGGAAACCGCCAAGGTCAGGGCCGAACGCGCGGCGGGCCGGGCATTGTATCCGGGACTGGTCGCGGCGCCTCCCGGCTCCGCCGTGCTGGCCGGGCCGGACGACATCAACTCGGCGAATACGAGCGTTCTCCACCATCACGGCAGACTGCTCGCCCTCTGGGAAGCGGGCAGCCCCTACGAATTCGACGGGGAAACCCTGGCCACGAAGGGGCCGTACCGGTTCCCGGAGCCCGGCGGCGCTTCGTCCATGGCCGGCGTGCCGTTTTCCGCCCACCCGCGGGTCGACGTGGACGGCAGCCTCTGGAACTTCGGCTATGCTTCGGCAGCGGGTCTGCTGGTGTTCTGGCATATCGGTTCCGGCGGCCGGTTGCTCAAGACTTCCCGTCTGCCGGTCGAGCCGATGACCATGCCCCACGATTTCGTGGTCACGGAACGGCATCTGGTACTCTTGCTGCCGCCATTCCACTATCGGCCCGAAGCGGAAGCGGCCGGCTTCCTGGAAATGCACGAATGGCGGCCGCAGGACCCTTGCCGGGTACTGGTCGTCGACAAGAACGACCTGTCGAGCCACTTCCTCGCGGAATTGCCCGCGCAATGGGTCTTCCATTTCGGCAATGCCTGGGAAGACAGCGCCGGAGTCATCCGCTTCGATGCCGCGCGAGCGCAGGACCCCGGAATCATGACGGAAACCTTCACCGAAATCATGCGCGGCAAGCTGTCCGGCAGCATTTCCGCCGCCCGGCATCATCGCTACCGGCTCGATACCCGGACGCGGACCATATCCGAGGAGGCCATGCTCGAACCCGGAACCGGTTCCGAATTTCCCTGCATCGATCCGCGGGTCGGTTGCAGGCGTTACCGCAAGCTGCTGTTTCTCTCCCAAAACATCCTGGAGCCCGCGGCCCATGGCATGCTGGACGAAGTGAGCGTATTCGACATGGAAACCGGCCGGCGCGAGTTCTTTCGCTATCCGGAGGGGCAGATGCCGGAAGAGCATCTGTACGTGCCCCGGCCCGGCGGCGAACCCGAGTCCAGGGACTGGGTTCTCGGCACCGCCTACGACTGGCGGCGCGGCGTGCATGTTCTCAATCTGTTCGACGCCGAAGGGATTGCCGATGGTCCGGTGGCCGCGGCGGAGTTACCCTATGCCATTCCGCTTGGGCTGCATGGCAAGTTCGTGATGAGGTGACCGGATGCGTTTTCTATCGTTTGTTCACGTCGGGCTGTTTTCGCTTGCCATCGCCGCCCTTGTCTGGTGGCTGACGGATTTCGGCAGCTTCCTGCAGATTCTGCTGGTATCGCTGAGCATCGGCTGGTCGATCAATCTTGCCTTCGAGCTGGCGCATGAGAGGTTGAGCCGATGGATCGGGTCCTGGCTGGCGCCGGCACTCACGGTCGCGCTCGGTCTTTCCCTGGGCCTGTTGCTTGGCGGCACGTTCGTCACCGACCAGGCGCTGTACTTTTTCTCGCAGGAATTCGCCACGATGGCGCTTGGACTGTTTTTCGGGATTACCGGTTACCTGGTCTTCGGCACGCGCGAGCGTCTGCGCAGGACCAGGCAACTGCTGGCCGAAGCCGAACTGAAACGGTCGCAACAGGAAAAGCTGCTGGCCGAAACCGAACTCAAGCTGGTGCAGGCGCAGGTCGAGCCGCATTTCCTGTTCAACACCCTGTCCAATATCACCCAACTCATTCGTTCCGATCCGGATCTGGCAGTGAGCACGCTGGAAAATCTCACTACCCTGCTGCGTGGCGCCCTGGCGCGCACGCGCTCGAGCATAAGCACGCTCGGCCAGGAAGTCGATTTCGCCAGGGCCTACCTGGCGGTCCAGGCGACCCGCATGCAGGGCCGTCTGCGTTACCGGTGCGAGTTGCCGGAAGAATCGCGCGATGTTCCGCTGCCGCCGCTGCTGATTCAGCCGCTGCTTGAGAACGCCGTGATCCATGGTATCGAACCCGACCCCGAAGGCGGCGAGATCGAATTCACCGCACGGCTCACCGGTGACGAACTGGTTCTCAACGTCAGCGACAACGGCGCCGGGATGAGGGAACGCGGCACTTCGGGCGGGACCGGCCTGCGCAATGTGCGCGAGCGTCTGCGCCTGGTCTATGGACCGGACGCTTCGCTCGAGCTGGCGCCGGCCTCCCCGCGCGGAGTCAAGGCCCGGATCGGCATACCCCTGGCAAGACCATGCCCAGCGCCCTGATCCTCGAGGACGAACCCCTGTTGGCCGCACAGCTGCGCGACAAGCTCGCACTGTTGTGGCCGGAACTGGAGATCGTCGGCATGCCTGTCGACGGCCGGGGGGCCCTTCGCCTGACGCGAAAGGCGCAGCCCGACATCGCCTTCCTCGATATCCGCCTGCCGGGCATGTCAGGGCTGGAAGTGGCCGCCGCATTGCCTGCCCGTACCAGGGTGGTTTTCGTCACTGCCTACGATGAATTCGCCGTGGAAGCCTTTCGTGCCGCCGCGGTGGACTATCTTCTCAAGCCCGTCAGCGACGAACGCCTTGCCGCCACCATCGAACGACTGCGCCGGAATGCCGTCCAGGATCGGGATTCATTGCTGTCGCTCTTGCAGGAATTCGGCGCCGGAGGCGCCCAGGCCTACCTCCAATGGATTCGCGCGGGACTTGGCGGCACCACGGTCCTCGTGCCGGTGGACGAGGTGATCTATTTCCACGCCGGTAACAAGTACACCAGTGTCATCACCCGCGAGCGCCAACATCTCGTTCGGCGGGCCATCAGCCAATTGGAAGCACAGCTCGATCCGGGAAAGTTCTGGCGCATCCACCGCGGCATCATCGTGCGCGTCGACCAGATCGTTTCCGCCAGCCGAGACCTGCGCGGCCGCTACGTGCTGAGACTCAGGGACCATCCCGAAACGCTGCGCTCAAGCCAGGCTTTCGGCCACCTGTTCAAACACATGTAGACCTGACCGTGCCGGCATGCCGTGCCGCCGGGTCCCGATCGGGCGCAAGCGGTCTGCCAGCAGGTGACGGCTACATGACGCGTACAGGGATAGATGGCAGTACCCGTCTTGAAAGAAAGGTATCGGGAAGAGCGCCAGTCTCACCAACTGGTCGGTCGTAACATTACCCGGAATGGTACCTGCACTACCGAGCCTGGCGATTGCCGCAAGGGAATCCGCCTCTGCAAGCCCGATTCCATTATCGGTGGGATCTACCCTGCGCTCACATGATCCCGGGAGATGAAGGCACGTATGAGCGCTCCTGCTTTGTCCCGCTTTTGATCGCCGATCAAGAGGTTGCGGCTTCTTTTCATCAACCAGGAGTCACGGATGTCCAAAGACTATTCGCCATATCATCGAAGATATAGAGGAGAATGAGCTCTGTCGTGAAGCTGTATTCGGTCTTCATTCGAGCCGTGGTATCGACTCTATCTTTTGTGGAGATGCTCCGATGCGGATGAGCCACAGAGTTGGCACGGGCTCACGGGCTTTCCAATGATCAAGGATCTCCTAACCGCAGTTGCTCGCGCGCCCTTGGCATCAAGTTGGAATCCCGGGCCTGCATGCGGGCGGAGCACAAGGGCAAGGATTTATGGGTGATGTTTCAGGCAGAAGTTGGCTGGTATCTCGTGCCCCATGGCTTCTTGTGTAGTTATTCGCAATTCCCCATTGTCGACCAAGATGCCCGGTCATCGATGGCACTGGGCAACGCGGGACTGGACTTTATGGTCCGTCGATTCAATATTTATCAAAACCACATCATAAATCCTGAATCTATATACAAATTTAACGAAATGGTGTTCTATAATGGGATTGCTACTGTCCGGTTAACTAGTTGAATAAATTCAGTTGGTCAAGCGTCTCGTGCCCCACTGAAGGGTAATCGGTCCCGAACAAGCCCTTGTTTGAAGGGAATTTCTCGAAGAAGGTGACCGAAAACACCTGCAACAGGGTGTAGAAAGATGCAACCGGATCGAGTCGTTTTCCAATGATGGCGACAAGAATCGCGGCTCAATTAACCGGACAGCGGTGCATATTCATCATCATATCGGTCCCCCAATTCAGGAGGATGCCCAGCCATGAAAATCGGCACCCTGTTCACCTGCACATCGAAAATTCCCCTTTTCGGCCTGGTCGTGCTGGCCGGGATTTTCCCGGCACTCGCTTCGGCGCAGGCGGCGGTGGCTTGTTCGCCTCCTGCCGGAGGGCCCCCACCACCGGTGCCGGCCGTGACGGCCCAGCAGGTGGAAGACGGCAGCGCCAGTCTGATGGAATTCTCGCTGGCCGTGAGGGACCAAAATAACGAGATCAGCGGGTCAGCGACAACCGTGGAGCAGGTGGCATACCTTGGATGTCTCGTGAGGCAGGAAGGGAGCCCTTTCCGTTCCGGTCCCACCTACCTCGTGCAGTTGACGCCCGACGGCAGGGTTCTTGTGCACGCGAAGGACATGTCATTGTCCGGCAGACAACTCAACCCCTTGATTTATGGTTCAATCCTACAGGCAGTGGGAATCGACCCGGCCAACCTGGCCGACCCCGCGTCGGCCGTGGCCGCCTTCGCTGCCGCCGCCGCCGGGAATGGCGGTTCGTTCAGCATACCCAATTTCCCGGGCGCTTCCGGCTATGCCTTCGTATATCTTTCGGCCAATTTCCGAACCCCGCTCGTGATGCTCGCCGGGTTCGATCTTGATTCGTCCCACCTGGCGCAGGAACCAATCGACTACGGCGACCCTGCAATCACCGCCAGCGACGTGGTGGACCGAAGAACACTGAAGGCCTTCGTTACGGCGGCAGGGAACTACTTTCTCGAACTTCAGGAGACCGGCGATCTGACCGCTTCCTCGAGGGCCAGGATCGCCCTCAGGGATCCGAACGGGCCCTGGCGGCACGGTTCCGTGTATCTCTACGTCCTTGACCGTATCAGCAACGTGATCTTGTTTCACGCGGCGTTTCCGGACCGGTTCGAACTGAAGCCGCTGATCCCGACCGTCCGTGACGCCGTGACCGGTGAACTCATTCTGCCCCAGGTCATCGCGGCGGCG
>JAJDTE010000080.1:0-19754 GCA_022827325.1 Gammaproteobacteria bacterium
ATTCAACTGGTCCGGCCACCAGTCCCGGTTGGAGGTTCCCCCGCCTGCGGAATGGACGACGGGGCATTTACCTTGGTTGCTCATTGGATCAACTCCTGTCAGAGACGACGTTTGTTTGGTTTGAAACCTCAGTTGTACGTACACATGAACATTTTGTGAATTCGATTGTATCTATTAATTCCATCGAAAATACATATGTTATTCCTTTTCCCATGCATCGGCAGGCGTCCTGACCGCGGCCAATATCTGGAGTTCGGCTCATCCTTCCGGGATGCTGGGTCCCATGGTCGTGGTGAAGCCGGACCACCAAAGCACCGGCGCCAGTGAACGACCGGCAGGATCGAACCCGGAACTGCACCGTTGCGAAGCTGCGCCCGGTACCGCACGTTCCGATTAGTCGTGACTGTGCACCCGCCCGACCGGGGGAACCAATGGTCAGGGCGGCCCGAATCCGGATCAGGGTGACCCACCGGCAGGACTGTCCGGCAATACCGGATTTGCGAACACTCCTGAAGGAAAAGAGGTCGTTGGGGACCTTCCACTTTACATTTGCGACGCGTCACCCTAATTTTCGGGCTGCCCACTGCGGAGATGGCATTCATGACCTTCCGAATTCTGGCCATGGGTGGTGACGGGATTGGCCCAGAAGTCCTGGACCAGGGTATCCGGCTGATTGACATCCTCAGCACCACGTACGGGGTCTCCATAGACATCACCGAAGATTTTCTCGGGGGAGCCGCCTATGACCGTTTCGGAACATTCTGCCGTGATGAAACCGTCGTCCGGGCCAAACAGTCGGATGCCATACTGGTGGGCGCCGTAGGCGGACCCAAATGGGATGGCATCACCCTGGAAGGAGGCCCGGAAATGCAGGACGGACTGATGCGCCTGCGCAAGGAACTGGACTGTTTTGCCGGACTACGGCCCGCCAGGGCAATTCCGGTACTTGAGGACCGAACCCCGTATCGGCCGGGCCTGGCAACCCGGGCGGATATCTTGGTCCTGCGGGAAATGTGCGGAGGGGCATTCTTTGGCGTCCCAAGGGGCGTCGAAACCGATCGTGAAGGGAAGCGGGTGGGATTCGACAATTCCCTGTATACCGAAAACGAAATCGCCCGGATTGCCCGGGTGGGATTTGAACTGGCCCGCCGCCGGAGCAGCCGATTGTGCTCGGTGGACAAGGCCAATGTCATGCAGACCTATGTATTGTGGCGGGAGGTGATCCGGGAAATGGCCACGGAATACCCCGACATCGAACTCACCGTCCTGTACGCCGACAATGCCGCCTACCAGTTGGCCCGTAATCCCATGGCATTCGATGTCATCGTCGGTGACAACCTGTTCGGCGACATTTTCAGCGACCAGGCTGCCGTTGTCTGCGGCAGCCTGGGCATGTTGCCATCCGCCTGTCTGCAGCATCTGCCGGCAGAAAACGAGACCGCCCGCGGGATCTATGAACCGGTACATGGCACCGCACCGGACATTGCGGGTCTGGATCAGGCCAACCCCATTGGAATGCTGCTGACCGTTGCGATGATGGCCGAGTATTCCATGGGGCGACCCGATCTGAAGCAGGTCATTGAAACTGCCGTGGAGCGGGCACTCGCGGAAGGCATCCGGACGCCCGACCTGGGCGGCTCGGCGACCTCACGGGAGGTCACGGATGCCGTGATCCGTCTTGTCCGGGCATGAGGTCCGTCGGCATTGTTGACAGGAGCCTGCCAGTTTTGCCGTGATGTCGAGGACCTTTGACTACATCGTAGCCGGTGCCGGCTCTGCGGGCTGCGCCCTGGCGGCTAGGCTTTGCGAGGACCCGGACCTCCGGGTCTTGCTGATCGAGTCCGGCGGCCATGGACGGAGCGTGTTTACCCGCATGCCGGCAGGCAACGGCATCCTGATCGGCAATCCGAAATACGACCGGGGGCTGCGATCCGAACCCCAGTCCGGGATGTACGGCGGCACGATCTACTATCCCAGGGGATCCGGACTTGGTGGCAGTTCGCTGCTGAACGGCATGATCTACATGCGCGGCAACCGGGCAGACTACGACGGCTGGAAGGCCAGGGGGCTGGATGGATGGTCCTATGCCGAGGTCCTGCCCTACTTCAGGCGGGCCGCGGCCGCGGTCCACCGGCCCGACAATCCCTATCACGGGGTGGATGGCCCCATCAAGTTGAGTCCGTCGCCCAACGAGGATCCCCTGTCCGGTGCCTTCCTCCAGGCCTGCCAGCAGGCTGGCGTACCGTACAATGAGGATTTCAACGGCAAATCCCAACGGGGTGTGGGGCGGTTTGACCGCATGGTGTTCAATGGCCTGCGACAGTCCTCCGCCCAGGCCTATCTGTCCCGGATTCCCCCAAACCTGACCGTTCTGACCCGCACCCCTGTCCTGGGGGTGTCCATGGAGGGCGCCCGAGCGGTGGGGGTCCGGCTTGACAGCGGAGTCGTGCGGGCGGAGCGAGAGATCATCCTGTCGCTGGGCGCCTTTCACTCTCCCCGGATCCTGATGCTGTCAGGCATCGGGCCGGCCGGACACCTGGAAAGTGTCGGCGTAAAGGTCCGGCAGGATCTGCCCGGCGTGGGGTCCCGGCTGCTGGATCATCCGAACATGCCGGTTCAATTCGAGCTCCGGAAGCCCGCACTCAGCTGGGCCCGGTATCAACGTCTGGACAGGGCCCTGTGGATGGGAGTACGGTATCTGCTGAATCGATCCGGACCGGGCAGCGGACCGTTCTGGTCGGTGATCCTTTTTTTCGCATTGCGAAGTCCGGAGATGCCGGAACTCGAAGTATTCTTCACTCCCATGGCGGTTCGGGAAAGTTCCGAGGGCAGTGGCTGGAATATGCAGACCCTGTTGCACCCGGGTCGTTCCGTCATCGCCCGGGGGAAGAGTGCGGAACCCGGCTTTCAACTGGATATCAATCTATTGCGTCCCAAGAGTTTCGGTACCGTGAGACTTGCCAGCAACGACCCCGGGGTCCCGCCCCGCATTGACCCCGGATACCTCAGCCACGAGGATGATCTCCGGGATCTGGTGGCAGGAGTCAGTCACATGCGGGACATCGTATCCCAACCTGCGATGCAACATCTTGCCGGGGACGAGCTTTCACCCGGCAACCACGTCCGTACCCCGGCGGAAATCGGACACGCTGTGCGCCGCCTCCTTACCACAGGCCATCATCCGGTGGGCACCTGCCCCATGGCGGCGGACAACGACCCGAACGCCGTGCTGGACAACGAGCTGCGGGTACGGGGTGTCGATAGACTGCGCGTCGTGGATGGTTCCAGCTTTCCCGGGCAGATCTCGGGGAATGTGCATGCCCCGATCGTCATGGTTGCCGAAAAGGCCGCCGACCTGATTCTGGGGCGCATGCCCCTTGCCCCACATGATCCGGAGAAGAGCCATGTATGAACCCGTTACCTGTGGTGAGGCCACGATCCGCTTGCTCGAAAAATACGGCGTTACCACGGTATTCGGCATTCCCGGCGTCCATACACTGGACTTCTGCCGTGGTCTCGGTCAGGGTGTGCGCCACATCCAATGCCGCAATGAACAGGGGGCCGGGTTCATGGCGGAAGGATGGGCCCGGGCAACCGGTCAGCCCGGGGTTGCCCTGGTGATTTCCGGTCCGGGGGTCACCAATGCCAGCACCGCCGTCGCCCAGGGCTGGGCGGACAGCCTGCCGATGCTGCTGCTCTCCGCCGAAGCGGCGAGCTACACCATCGGACGGGGTTGGGGAGTTCTGCACGAGGTGACCGAGCAGAAGAAGGTGACGGAACCCCTGACGGCCTTTTCCGCGACGGCGCACCGTGCAGAGGACATCCCCGGATTGATCGCCCGCGCCTTCGCCCTCTTCTCCCGGGAACGTCCCCGGCCGGTCCATATCTCCATACCCGTTGATGTCCAGGCAGAAACGGTGGACGTGGAATGGCAGCCCGCCGTACTTCCGGCCCGTGCCGAACCACGGCAGGATGCCGTGAAACAGGCCGCTGCGTTGCTGGGGGAATCCAGGTGCCCGGTGATCATGGTCGGTGGCGGCGCATGGGAAGCCCGGGATGAAGTGACGGCAATCGCTGAACGGCTGGGCGCCATTGTGGTGGCATCAACGGCCGGGAAAGGCATTGTGCCGGATGATCATCCACTTTCCCTCTCGGCTTCCACCGTGCGCCCGGAGGTTCTGCGGTTCCTGGCCGAGGCCGACGTCATTCTTGCCGTCGGCACCGAATTATCGGAAACGGACAGTTTCGTCGAGCGGATGGATCTGGTGGGCCGGATCATCCGTGTGGACATCGATCCGGCCAAGATCAATGATTTCTATCCCGCTGCCGTGGGTATCGTGTCCGATGCCAAGCCGGCACTGGCGTCATTGCAGGAATGGCTTCCAACCACTCCCATCGCCGGAACCAACGGCCAGGCACATCAAAGGGTTCGGGAACTCCGCGGGGAGATACAGGCCAACCTGAGTGACAGCGAAAGACAGCATGTGGAGGCGCTGGAAGCATTGGACGAGGCTGCGCCCGATGACACGATCTGGGCCGGGGACGCGTGCCAGCTGGTGTATACCGGTGCGTTCGCCATGCCGGTGAGGTCTCCCCGAAAATGGTTCTATCCGGCGGGCTATTGCGCGCTGGGCAATGCCCTGCCCAACGCCATCGGAGCCAAGCTGGCGATGCCGGACCATCCGGTGGCGGTCCTGGCGGGCGACGGTGGCTTCATGTTCACCATGCCGGAACTCATGACGGCGTCAGAACTCAAGCTCACCCTGCCGATCATCATTTGGGATAATGGTGGCCTCAAGCAAATCCAGGATGACATGGACCATCGTGATATCGACCGTGTGGGTGTGGAGGGTGTCAACCCGGACTTCGTGGCCCTGGCCAAGGCCTGCGGCTGCCGGGGTGTCAGGGCGGAGAGCCCGGAGGTGCTTTCGCGGGAGTTCCGCCGGGCCCTCGGGGCAGAAGGACCCACGGTCATTGTGTATCCGGAACGGCGATAACCCATTCATGACATCCGGCAGGAGATTCCCGATGACCGACGACCCCGTTCCGCCGACCCTCTTTCCACAGACCCGGCCTGCCTGATGGCGCCGGATTGCCAGTCCCTGCGATCTGCAATGGCATGGGCCCCCGTTCCACATGAAAACCTATCAGTATTTCGTCCATAACGAATGGCATGACCCTTTGTCAGGCCAATGGCTCGACAGTGAGAATCCGGCCACGGGTGAAGTCTGGGCCAGGGTGCCGGACTGCAGCGCCGATGATGTCCACCAGGCCGTGGCGGCCGCCGGGAGAGCGTTCCGCGAGGGGCCGTGGGGATCCATGATGCCAACCCAGCGCGGACGGATGCTGCGCCGTATCGGCGATGTGATTTCGGCCCATGCCCATCGTCTGGGTGAGGTGGAAACCCGGGACAATGGAAAACTGCCCGGTCAGATCATCCCCTCCCTGGAACCCGGTGGCTGGCTGGTGGACTCCTTCCATTATTACGCCGGCATGTGCGACAAGTTCGAGGGCCGACTGATTCCGGCAGAAGTCCCTGACATGCACAACTACCTGAAATGGGAACCGTTCGGCGTCGTTGGCATGGTTCTGCCCTGGAATTCCCCGATCGGAACGCTGATCTGGAAACTCGCCCCGGCACTGGCCGCCGGCAATACCGTGGTACTGAAACCCTCGGAACATACTTCCTGCTCCACCCTGGAACTGATGGAGGTTTTGCTGGAAGCGGATTTGCCCCCGGGAGTACTGAATGTGGTGACCGGATTCGGCTCCACAACCGGCGTACCGTTGATCGAGCACCCTGATGTGCGTCTGGTCAGTTTTACCGGTGGCACCGCAGGGGGGCGCAAGGTGGCCCAGGCAGCGGCCCGGCAGGCCAAACCCGTGATCATGGAATTGGGGGGCAAGTCTCCCCAGATTGTTCTTCCCGACGCCGACATGGAATTGGCCGTCAACGGGATTGCCAGCGGGATATTTCCGGCCGGTGGCCAGAGTTGCATATCCGGATCACGTGTACTGGTCCCCCATGACCAATCCGAGGAATTCGGCGAAAGACTGGCCGGGTTGGTGCGAAAGGCCCGGGTCGGTGAACCCAATGACCCTGCCACCCAGATCGGACCGATTGCCAATCGACCGCACTACCGGTCCGTACTCCAGAAGATCGAGGACGCCGAGAAGGCGGGGCATCAGCTACTGCTGGATGGCCGCAGTGCCTGTCGTGACCGGGGGTATTTCATCGGGCCCACCATCTTCGTGAACACACCCCATGATTCCAGTCTCGCCCAGGAAGAGGTGTTTGGACCGGTGTTGTCGATTCATGCCTGGACGGATGAAGAACAGGCCATTCGGATGGCCAATGACACCGTGTATGGATTGGCCGCCGGGATATGGAGCCGTGATGTGACCCGGGCGATGCGAATCGCGGACCGTCTCCAGGCCGGGACTGTTTATATCAACAATTACTTCAATGCTGCCACGCAATCACCGGTGGGCGGCTTCAAACAATCCGGATATGGACGGGAAAACGGCTGGGAAGGGATGCGGTGTTTCATGCAAACCAAATCCGTCTGGCTTTCCACTCTTCCCCATCAACCGGACCCCTTTGCCTGTTCAACGGCCTCCAAGGGACCGGACAAGGGCTGACCTTCGTCACAGAGGATCGAGGGGTAGATTTTTCCTGTCGTGGTGCATGATACGGCGACCGTCCAGACCCTGTGGCACCACTCCGGCGCGTGGTTGCAGACCCGGCGCACGGCAACGAACCGAAAGGCTTGTTCCTGTCGCTGCCCGGACGTATCCAAGGAGGTCGGGTGCTGGTTTCCTTCCGAAATACCGGGCTGCGGTTGGGCATTTTCACCCTGTAACCCTGCATTTCTGACCTCAGGTTGCGCAAGTCTTACTCGAACTGTTTGCGAATCGGCAGACCATTCGCCCAACACAACGCAACCGTAGAATCTTCCGTCACATTCAGACGATATCCTGGTTTCTGCTGCGGCGCTCATCCCGTATGCGAAGCACTTCGATTCGCCCCTTCCTGATACGATATATGACCGAAAATGGAATATTCGGCATCGAAAAATCCCTGACACTGTCCTACTCAGTGGGATGGCCAATTTCCGGATTGAACCTTAAAAGAGATTCAGTGGCACGAAATTGATTCCTGGCCCTGGACGCACCCTCTGGAAAAACCTCGACGCAGTAGCGACGCATCCGTACGAGATCGTCTCTCGCACTGGCCAGACAGACGACCTTCATGAACAGTCTACCTATTTATTATCACTGATCGGAATATCTGGCTCCGGGAGATCATTCTCTTGATCAGTACCCCATTTCTCCACCCAGGAGTTCATCGACTCGCCGGATATGAAAACTCCTTCGTCTGCGTCAGCAAGCGCATTCTCGATTGCATGGCGCTTCTCATCGCATGCGGACAAGTAGGATTCGATTGCCTTGGTGGCAATCCACGATGCGGAACGATCCCGACGCCTGGCTTCGGCTTCCAATCTGGATCTGATTTCCGCATCCAATCGGAGGGAAAATGGGACATTTGGCATGATGCGGGAAAACTGTATAACTACATTGCATTACTAGATAATGCAGTGTATTCAAAAGACGGGCTCAAGTTAAAAGACGACGCCAATCGGCACTTCCGTCAACGACGTTTGTGATCGCCGATTTCATGATTTTCTCCATTTGTTGATTTATGGTGCCAGGAACAAACTGCCGACACGGGGATTTTCATTTCTTTTTCCATGTTGGACACTGCTGAACAGAGTCCTGGGGACAGTTGCGATCAAAAGTGACAAAATCGGGAAAAGATTCAAATTCGGAGTGTATGCGCCTGTAACCATCAGTTGATGGAGGAAGACATGGATTCAATAACCCCAATTTTCGTATTGCCGGAAGATTCAAGCCTGGGACTGCGCGATCAGATTTGCGAGATGGTGAGTTCCGCCATCACCAACCAGGCGCTATCGCCGGAAAAGCGGTTACCCTCCTGTCGCGAAATGGCCGAACAGCTTGGTGTATCCAGGAACACGGTTTTTTCCGCCTACAATCGCCTGATGGATCTTGGGTTGCTGATCGCAAAGAATCGATCCGGTTACTTCGTGAATCCGATTGCCCATGAACAGGATCTGCATGGTCACCACACGGACCTCTCGGACATACCCGCACCAGTCAAGTTCAAACCCCTGGGATTAGTGCCGGTCGACAACCCGCTGAACTGGAAAAGCTATACCTATCCCTTTATCTACAACCAGATCGATCCTGACCTGTTTCCGGTTGACAGCTGGCGCGAATGCACACGACTGGCATTGAGGCGAACGAAGATGCCCGCATGGAGAGACGACTCTGTCGAAAGCGATAGCCCGCAGTTATTGCAACAATTACGGCAACGACTGTTGAGCACTCGCGGCATTTATATAGACAAGGACGAAGTGCTGATTACCCTTGGGGCGCAAAATGCGCTCTATATCATCGGCGCGACGTTTGCCCACAGGAAAAAACCCATTGCCATCGAAGACCCGGGATTCTCCTACGGGCGCAATGCGTTTCAGCTTGCCGGAAACAAGGTTGTCGGGGTTCCGGTAGACAACCAGGGCTTGATCGTGTCGCGTATCCCGGATAATTCCCAGCTGGTATTCACTACGCCCAGCCACCAGTTTCCCACGATGGTGACCATGACGAATCAACGCCGGAAAAAGTTACTTGAAGCGGCAGTCGCAAAAGACTTTCTGATCATCGAGGACGACTACGAGGCCGAGATGAATTTTTTCAACAATCGATCGCAGTCCCTGAGGTCTCTGGATAAGAATGGTCGCGTGATCTATGTCGGCAGCCTTTCAAAAACCCTGTCCCCCGGGATACGCCTGGGTTTCATGGTAGCCCACCGGGACATTATCCGGCAGGCCAGGATAGTCAGGGGCGTGATGATGCGCCATGCACCGACAATCGTGCAGGAAGTGGTGGCGCTCTTTTTTCAGCTCGGGTATTACGATTCCCACTTGCGCAACATCGAGCGGCGCTACAAGCGGCGATGGCATGTCATGAATGACGCGATCAACAAGCACCTGGGGATGCTTGAAAAAGCACCGACCAGAGGCGGCACCTGTTTCTGGCTGACCGGGCCGAAGGGCTTCAATTCCACAGAACTCGGCGAGCGGCTTCGCGAACGGGGTGTATTGATCGATATCGGGGAAAGATTCAGCCTGAAGAAAGATCAGCGAAGTTTCAGGCTTGGATTTGCGTTTGTGCCCCTGAAAAAACTGGAGGAGGGAATTCGGATTATCGCAGAAGAAGTCAAACGCCAGATCTAGAACGAATCATCCTATGGCGAGCACGGCAACCTCAATCACTAGTTGCAGGAACAATTCCACTCATCCCGTAGTCGGACGTACTGCTTTCGCCGTAGCAGGTATCCCCGAATCTTACCGGGCAACCCGTGTTCCGATCCGAAAGTGGTGATGGGATACCCTGTGACAGTGGCAGATTCTGTCCCCCAAAAAACTTCAATCTGTCTCTCGACGATGCCGTCAGATTTTTGCGTTAATTGGAGTAGTGTTTTGCTTCACGGCTGCATGTCATGACCAACCCCGAGCCATTCAAGGTATTCGTTCCAAACGAAACCCTAGACAACATTCGTGAGAAAGTCGCGGCTTACCCCTGGCACGAAATGCCGGACGACGGAGGTTGGAAATACGGCACGAATCTGGACTACATGAAGGAGATCGCGGCGTACTGGGTCAACGAATTCGACTGGCGGAAACAGGAGGCTGCGATCAACAGATTTCCCCAGTTCATGGCGCAGGTAGATGGCATCGACGTTCACTTTATCCACGAGATCGGCAGCGGCCCTTCACCGACCCCGCTGATTATCAGTCACGGTTGGCCTGGATCGGTCGTGGAGTTTATGGAGATCATCGATCCACTCGCGCATCCTGAACGCCATGGCGGGAATATTGAAGACGCATTTACTGTGGTAGCCCCCTCGCTGCCGGGTTTTGGCTTCTCCGGCCGTCCGCCAAGGCCCTATGGCCCGCGTAAAATGGCGGATGTCTTCAATACCCTGATGACCGGGATACTGGGTTACGACAGTTACATTGCCCAGGGAGGAGACTGGGGCGGTGCCATCTCATCCTGGCTGGGCCTGGAACACCCGGCATGCAGGGCAATCCATATCAGCATTTTGACCATGAGACATCCAGCCGGCCCACAGGGCCCGGAGGAAGAAGCCTGGGCGGATAAATTTGAACGGGAGCAGGAGATTGAAAACGGTTACCGAATCCAGCAGGCCACCCGGCCACAAACCTTGAGTTACGCGATGATGGACAGTCCAGTCGGCGTGGCCGCGTGGATTATCGAAAAATTCAATTCATGGTCGGACATCGATGGAGATGATATCGAAAGCGCACATACCAAAGACGAGTTGCTGACCAACATCATGATCTATGTAGTTACCCGAACCTTCAACACGGCTTCGTGGATCTACTACGGCCGGCGCGAGGAAGGCGGGCGTACCCTGTCACCGGAAGGAAAAAGGGTGGAAGTGCCAACCGGGTGTGCCCTGTTTCCGAAGGAAGTGCTGGCCTGGCCACCCCGAAGTTATGTTGAACGCATCTACAATGTTCATCGATGGACCGAAATGCCCCGTGGCGGCCATTTCGGGGCGATGGAGGAACCGGAACTTTTTATCGATGACCTGCGGGCGTTTGCGGTCAGTCTGCGCTAGTACCGGCAGGCATTCATCCCGGTAATTCACTTGTCCCAATTTTTTACCCGGGCAGTTCGCAAGCTGACACAAAGAGCCCTGTGTTCCGAGGTTCAGACCAGATGGCAGGCAACCCAATGATTGGGATGGACCTCTCGTAATTCGGGAATCTCCATACTGCAACGCTTCTCTGCAAAAGGACATCGTGTATGAAAATGGCAACCTGAAGGCGGATCCATGGGACTTGGCACATCTCCCTTAAGCGCGGTGGATGAACGTTTGGCTTCCTTGTCCATGCTTGGGACAGCTGACAGCAGTGCCTTGGTATAAGGGTGCTTTACATCCATGAAAAGTGATCGACGATCCGCCTTCTCGACGATTCTGCCCAGATACATGACAGCAATTTCATCGCATATATGCTGCACAACTGCCATGTCATGGGAAATGAACAGATAGGTCAGGCCAAACTCCCTCTGCAGTCGCGCCAGCAGATTGAGTATCTGTGACTGGATCGCGACGTCCAGGGCGGATACGGGCTCGTCGCAGACGATAAAGTCGGGGTTTGGAGCCAGTGCGCGGGCAACGCAGATCCGTTGCCGTTGACCGCCCGAAAACTGGTGTGGATACAGTTTTTTCTGTTCAGGACGCAGTCCCACCAACCTGAGCAGCTCCTCTACCCGTTCGTGCTGTTCTTCCGGTGTCCCGATCTTGAGGATTTTCAGGGGAGTTCTGATGATTTCGCCCGCGGTTGTCCGGGGGTTCATTGAAGAATAGGGATCCTGGAAAATGATCTGCATATGGCGGCGGTAGTTCCGCAGGTCGTTTGCATTCAGCCGGCAGACATCGGTTCCTTTCAGAACCACCGAGCCGGATGTCGGCTCAACCAGGCGAAGTACGGAGAAAGCGGTGGTCGATTTCCCGCAACCGCTTTCTCCAACCAGGCCAAGAGTCTTGCCCGATGGGATTTCAAAGCTCACGCCATCCACTGCATACACGGTCGGTTGCTCCGCAAACAGGTGGGGTCTGCGCACCTTGAAGTAAGTTCGGAGGTTGTCGACTTTCAGGGAGACCTCGGAATTCATGCGATCTCCCCTACCCGCCAGCAACTGGCGCAGTGGTTCTCTCCGACCGTTACTTCGGGCGGGACTTCTTCGTAGCATCGGTCGATGACTTTAGGACAGCGAGGAGCAAATGAACAACCGGTTCCCAGCTGCGCCATGCTGGGCACAACACCCGGGATCTCATTGAGTTCCACCCGTTCGGTCCCGGGATCTTTCTTGAGAACTGGCACGCAGTTGATAAGGCCCTGGGTGTAGGGATGGCGGGGATTGTCGATAATATCCCTCACCGTCCCCTCCTCTATCTTTCGGCCTGCATACATGACCGCCACTCGGTCGGCAAACTCGGCGATGACGCTCATATCATGGGTAATCAGTATCACCGAAGTTCCCATTTCTGCCTGAATCTGCCTCAGCAGTTCGAAAATCTGCGCCTGGATCGTTACGTCCAGGGCAGTGGTCGGTTCATCGGCAATCAGCACGCTGGGCTGGCAGGAAAGCGCCATCGCTATCATGATGCGCTGTCGCATGCCACCGGACAGTTCATGCGGATACTGGTTGATCCTCTGTTTGGGTGCCGGGATGCCGACAGCTTCCAGCATCTGCAGGGTTTTCTCTTTTGCCTGTGCAGAGCTTGTCGATTGATGCCGCCGGATATTCTCAGATACCTGCGTGCCGATCGTGAAAACCGGATTCAGCGATGTCATGGGCTCCTGGAAGATCATGGATATTTCGTTACCCCGAATATCCTCCATCTCGCTTTCCGTCAACTGCAGAACATCGGTACCATTCAGCAAGATCTGACCGGTGGCGATCTTGCCGGGCGGCACAGGTACCAGGCGCATGATCGACAGTGCTGTCATACTCTTCCCGCAACCACTCTCACCGACAATTCCCAGCGCCTCGCCCGGCAAAAGGTGGAGGTCCAGTTGATTCAGCACCCGGACATTTCCGGCTTTGGTGGAGAAGTCCACGCTCAGTCCCTTTACCTGCAGCAGTGATTCCTGCTTCATAGTTCCCTCAACTTGGGGTTGAGCGCATCGTTCAGGCCGTCACCTACCAAACTGACGCCCAGCACGGTCAGGAAAATTGCGAATCCCGGGAAAGTGATGGTCCACCAGGAATCCCAGATGTATTCCCTGGAAGAACCGATCATGTACCCCCAACTGAATGCGTTGGGATCTCCCAATCCGAGAAAACTGAGCGCCGCCTCGAACAGAATCGCAGTGCCGACATTCAGCGCAATGGCAACGATCAGGGGAGGTAGCGCGTTGGGGAGGATTACTTTGGCCATGATACTCGCGTTTCTGGCTCCCATAGCCCGTTCCGCCTTGACATATTCCATTTCTTTGATCTTCAGGAATTCCGCCCGCGCCAATCGTGCCATGCCGGTCCAGCTTACGACAGCGATGGCCAGGACGATCAGGTAGATACTGGGGGTAAACAGGGAAATCAGCACCATGACAAACAACATGGGCGGCAGGACCTGAAAGAACTCGGTCACCCGCATCAGCAGGTTGTCGACCCAGCGGCCGTAGTAACCGGCCAGGACACCGATGGTGACCCCGATAATTGCCGTACAGACAGTCGCGGAAAAACCGATGGCCAGGGTGACGGAGGCCCCGTGTATGATGCCGGTCAGGACGTCCCGGCCAAGATAGTCCGTTCCCAGCAGAAATTCCTCGCCCGGAGGCGTCATCGGGGCTCCGACCATTGCAAAGGGGTCGCCGGGGTGGATTGTCAGCCCGAAAACCGCCGTCATGATGACGAGGAGCCATAACACCAGGCCAAGCACTGCCGCCTTGTTGGCAAAGAACATGTCCCACAGTTCCGCCAGGGGGCGATCCGGCCGTACTGCAGCGTCTGTTTTTTCCCTGTTGCTCATATCTTTACCTGATTCGGGGGTCCAGAATTCGATATGAGGAATCGGTGATCAGGTTTGCTACCACTACCATCAGCGTGGAGAAAAACAGGATCCCCAGAAGCAGCGGATGATCACGACGCAAGATTGCATTGAATGCCAGTTGTCCGATCCCGGGCCAGCTGAACACGGTTTCCACCACAACTGCCCCGGCAATCAGCTGGGAAAACTGCAGTCCAGCCATGGTAACCACCGGCAATATTCCGTTCTTCAGGGCATGCTTGTAAACGACGACCCGCCGGGACAGGCCTTTCGACCGGGCGGTTCTGATGTAATCGGATCCCAGCACATCCAGCATGCTGGCCCTGGCCAGTCTGCTGTAGACCGCGATGTATACGCTGGCCAGGGTTATCGCCGGAAGTACGAGGTGTTTGAGAACATCGACAATCGCTTCCAGGCCCGTACCCTGGAATCCGGGTGTCTTCATTCCAGAAGCCGGAAACAACGGCAACAGATAGGCGAAGACGATCAGCAACATCAGACCGGTCCAGAAAATCGGTGCTGCGAATCCCGAAAGGGAAAGCACGGTAACAACATGGCTGACAAGGCTTTTCGGCTTTTGCGCTGCGATGATTCCGAGAATGGTGCCGGTAATGAGGGCAAGGAAAAACGCGGTTGTTACCAGCAAAATCGTGGCCGGCAGATGATCCAGAATCAAATCTCTCACCGGCACACGGTGGGTGAACGAAAGACCAAAATCCCCGCGCATCATTTTCCAGATATGGGTATGAAGCTGCGTGAAGAGACTCTGATCAAGCCCGTAGTCCGCCCGGAGCTTGGCCACCAATTCCGGGGTTGCACCACCCATATCCCCGATCATTGCCGTCACCGCATCCCCAGGGGCTATGTGGACCAGGACAAAATTCAGAACGATAACGGCCAGTAACAGCACCAAGGAGTAGATTGTCCGATTCAGGCCAACAAGAAAAGTTTTCAAGATTTGCTACCTCATTCGCAGACAAAGACCGGACAGAAAGTAATCTCTTGGCGCTTGCTGATTATGGAAAATGACAAGTACAGACATCGAAACTGCAGTTTGCCGATCAGAATGATCCATGCTGAAGCTTGCCCCCCACTACGCAAGGTACATTGCAATTAGACCATAACAACTTCGGAATTTGATAAATCGGCACCTGATGGGGGCATCCCGTAGACCAGCCCAACATTCCGGTCGGTTACGAGGCTGAAATAACAGGTTTTCGTTGTTCTTCACTGTCCCGCCGGTCCTGGCGGAACAGCCCGTTTGTTGTGCGATGCAAAGAACCGCGTAGTCTGCCCGGACTGCCTGACCGCGACTGGTCGATGGCCACACGCGCACCACAGTCATCGAGGAAAAAAATACCGGTTCAGACGGGTGGATCCAGGAACTGAATTGCGGCTTTCATCGGATGCATGCCGCAAGAGGCGCCTGGATGCTCTGTACTGGGTGTCGGCAGGTCTTTTCCCCCCATGCCCGATCACAAGTGCAGGACCATTGTTACCGCAATTGCAGGTGGCTTTTCCAATCGGCCATGGGCGACCAACCGACCGGAGCGGTATTCCAGATGACGTCCACAAACGACACCTGGACTGCGTATCGAATCCGTCCCATAACAAGGGCGCAGGTGAGCACGTTCACAACACGGGTACTGGTGAAGGCCGAAGGGCGGACCGCGAGGCCCGCCGACAACGACCGATTCACCTTTCAGTACAAGACCAACTCACGCAAAGGCGGCCTAATGGAATCCGGCCGTAGCATTCTGCGGCAACAATCCGGATTCCAGTCTTCGCCCGACATTTCGTGGCAGGCAATTTTCCGGCACAGTGAGACTCCGCTTTATTCAGGGAGCCTTTCCGTTTTTCCAGTAAACACTGTGCATGGCGCCTATCGCTCCGTAGATTCCGGTTGGGGTGTTCATCAACTCCTTGTTATAGGCACTGTGAAAATTACTCTGTACGGTGAAATAGACGGGCAGGTCCTGTGCCAGGATCTTCTGAAATTCAACGTACAGGTCCCTGCGTTTCTGCATATCGGTTTCAACGGCAGCAGCATTCAGGAGCCTGTCGACTTCCATGTTTATGTATCCAGAGGTGTTGGTCCAGACCCGATTCTTGATATTGGTTGACATCACCATACGGTAGACACCGATCACCGGATCACTCCAGCTGAAGTTGTTGTTTGCCGTCATGTCGTGATCCCAGGCTGCGACCTGCTGATACCAGTCCTGGAAGTCAGCTGGCGGAACCAGGTTGATGTCTATGCCGATTTTCTTGAGCTGCGGCTTCATGTATTCAGCAATATTCTTCTGCTCCCAATCCACGCCCGGCTGGTATGTCAGGTTGAGCGTAAAACGCATCCCGTCATCCTGGGGTGCATAACCCGCCTCATCCAGAAGCTGGTTCGCCTTTTCCAGGTCAACTTCGTACTGATTGACTTCAGCGGTATAGAACGGGCTGGATGAATGGATGGGTCCGGTGGCCTTGCTGGTCACACCCAGATGCATTTTCTGGGTAATGAAGTCATCGTCAATCGCATACGCGATCGCCTGGCGGACTTTGGGATCACCCGTGTATTTCTTGCGCAGGTTGAATTCAATGAAAGCGGTTTCCCCGATGCCCTGATACCCCTGCGAGGTGACAAAGAGGTTCTCCTCCTTTTTCAGTCGATCAACCGTGTGCGGATCTCCAACGAATGACCAGCCATGTGCTTGTCCCTGGCTCAAGGCGATTACGGACCCACTGGCACTGCTGTTTTTTATGCCGATGTAGCGATCGAGATAAGGCTGCCCAGCGCGCATGAAATTCTCGTTACGTTCCAGGATGTAACTCTTTCCGGGAACATATTCGACCATCTTGAAAGGTCCTGACCCGATTGCCTGGATATTGGCAGGATTGTCGCGAATCGGACCGTTGTCGGGACCGTAAACATGTTCCGGAAGTATCGGCAGGAGCGGTATGCACACAGAGTACAGCAGGGCCGGATGCGGATTCTTGAGTCGTATTACAACAGTATGATCGTCAGGCGTATCTATCCGGTCGACCGCACCGAACATGGATGGACCGAAAGGATGGTTTTCCTTGGATACGAACAAGGAGAACGCTACGTCCTTCGAGGTTACCGGTGTGCCATCGTGAAATTGCGTGTCTTCCTCCAAGTGGAATGTGTATGACAAACCGTCGTCTGATATTTCCCAGCTTTTTGCGAGATAGGGCTCCGCCTCAAAATTCTCATTGATTTCCACCAGGCCCACGAAAATGTTGGAAGCCCCGGCATAGAGCGTCGCACCCGATTTGATACCGGAATTGAAATGTGGCGGGAACTGACTGTAAATGTGTACCAGATCCCCCCCTCTTTGGGGTTCGGCAAAACCCGGGTTAAATGCGGCCATCGCAGCGGCAGCACATAATATACGAATGAAGTTTTTCACTAACGTACCCTCCTGATTGACACAAGTGGCTGTAACAGGAGTATGATATTTTCATATTGCCCACCCCAAGAAAAGTGACAGTTCAGGCGTATTTAGGGGACAGATATGTTCTCCAATGACGGAATCCGTTTGTATTGATGAATTCAGCAGAATTTGCCGACTGTCAGCAGGGTGGGAAGGAGAAAAGGTGGGTTCAATGACCTCCATGATCGGGCTCTTCGCGGAATTGTGCGGATCACATCGTTCGAGTCACTCCATCGGGATGGTCGGTTCCACCATACGATTCTCCCTTGGTATTTGGTAACTCTTGCGTTAAGGTGAGTGATTGCTTGTGTATCAGGCGTCGACCAGATGACGGCAGGCATTGATATCCGTCGACAGCGGTTCGCGTTTCCCTGACAGGCCTTCTGTCAGGTCTGATCCTTATGACCTTACGGTATTGAAACAGCCATGCTCGATATAGTTCTTGAAGGTGGGACAGTCTACGATGGAACCGGACAGCCGCCCTATGTGGCCGACATCGGCGTAGCCGATGGAACAATCCAGGCGATTGGAGACCTGGCAGATACAACGACTACCGAGAGGCTAGGTGTTGCGGGGTTGGCGGTCGCACCGGGATTCATCGACCTGCACACTCATTCGGACTTCACGCTGCTCGTGGACGGGCACGCCGAAAGCCAGGTACACCAGGGAGTCACGACCGAAACAGTGGGACAATGCGGATTCAGCTGTGCTCCGGTGACGTGTGACAGAAGTATCGAGGCGGGATCTATCGGCTATATCGAGGGCTGCATTGAGCTGGGATGGCGTACCTTCGGTGACTATCTGGATCGTCTCGAGGCTACTTCGCTGGGAGTGAATGTTGCCGCCTGTGTGGGTCACGGTACGATTCAACGAGCGGTCCTCGGAGATGCCCTGCGCCCACCCGATACCGAAGAGCTGGACCAGATGTCGAAGCTCGCGGAAGAGGCTTTCGAACAAGGCGCCGTCGGGTTGACTACCGGACTGGAGTATTGGCCGGGGATACTTTCCAGCATCGAACACCTCACGCCGATCTGCGAGGTGGCTGCACGGCATGACGGTCTGTATGCGACCCATGTGCGCAATCGGGACATCTATTATGATCTTGCGTTCAGTGAGGCGATTGCAACGGCCAGGGCCGCTGGCGCGAAACTCCAGATATCCCACATTCAGCCGAAATTCGGTGCCCCGAGTTACGCCATGGAGCACACCCTGGAGTTGATCGAGTCTGCACGTCTTCATGACGTTGATGTTGCGTTTGACGTCATTCCGCATGACTGGGCCCATGCGCGGGTTTCCTCAATACTGCCACGATGGGCCCAGGAAGGAGGGGTCCCGAAATTATTGGACCGCCTTGCGGATACCGCAGAACGGGAAAAAATGAAAATCAATCCAACCCCTCACTGGCGCTTGGTCACTGCCGGTCATTGGGACGACATCAGGATCCTGCATTCCGATGCCAATCCGGATCTGGTGGGCGCGACGCTTGCGGAGATCGGGCGCAGCCGCAGCGTCGATCCCTACGACGCCGTGCTGGACCTGCTCCGCGAGGAAGGCGAGGGACTGCATCACCTGCTCTGGACATCCCAAAGTTTCTCAGACGATGACATCCACCTGTGTCTGGAGCAGGATGAATGCGCTGTAATTTCGGACACGCTGGCGCTCTCCCCCGATGGCCCCCTGGAACACCTCATCGGGTCATTGAGCGGGTACGGGTGGGCCGCGCGGTTTCTGGGGACCTACGTTCGGGACCGAGGCGTCATTTCACTCAGCGAGGCCATCCGGAAGATCACATCGCTCCCGGCGAGCCGTCTCAGGATTTCCGATCGGGGCATACTGAAAAATGGAGCGCGCGCCGACATCGTGGTATTTGATGCGGAACAGGTTACAAGCAAGTTCACGGTCAAGGAACCACGCCGTTACGCGACCGGGATAGCGCATGTGCTGGTCAACGGGCAGCCCGTGATCAAGGCGGGGGCACGAACGGATGAGAACCCGGGTAGTGTTTTACGCGGTGGCGCTTGAGGATCGCAGCCGGAGAGGATAGCTGTATAACTATTTGATTTTAATGGTGGCCAGGGACAGAATCGAACTGCCGACACGGGGATTTTCAGTCCCCTGCTCTACCGACTGAGCTACCTGGCCAGGGGGGAAATAATCGAAGGGCGCAATTTAAAGGCAGCGTCCGGGAATAGTCAAGGAATTCCGTCTACGCCGCTCCGGCGGGAACCGTCATGCGCCGCTAGATGTTACGGCCCTCCCGGATAACGAATTCCAGGAACACCTGGGCAGTGGGCGTCAGCCGCTTGCCACGGCGGTAGCAGACATACCATTGCCGCATCAGCGGAAAATGCTGTACATCCAGGGACACCAGCCGGCCGGCCTGCAGTTCCAGTTCCACCGTGTGAGCCGACACCACTGCAAGGCCAAGGCCGGCCTCCACGCTCTGCTTGATGGTCTCGTTGCTGGAGAGCTGTATGCTGTGGCCCGGTTTCACACTGTGTTCCTCGAACAGCCGCATCATGGCGGAGCGCGTTCCCGAACCGGGCTCCCGCATCACGAACGTCTCCTCGTCCAGCTTCCCGATCCTGATTTTTTTCTTCTTTGCGAGTGGATGCTGTGGATTGGCAATCAAGATC
>JAJDTE010000054.1:0-11136 GCA_022827325.1 Gammaproteobacteria bacterium
GCCGGGACGGTAGCGCCCATTGTTCAGAAACAGCCTCATACGCTTTCTCGCTCTCCTGGTGGTCGCCGCCGGGGTGGTTCTTGGCGGGTCCTGGTTCTATTACGTGGAAGCGGTGAGCAAACCGTTCGAATTCGGCGAGGGAACCTTCGTTGTCGCACGGGGCGAAACCCTGAACGGCATCTCCCGGCGTCTGACGGATTCGGGAATCACCCCGGAGCCCTGGAGTCTGAGAATCCTGGCACGGCAAAATGGCAACAAGCCGATCATGGCCGGGGAATACGACTTTCCCCGTACGATGGCGCTGACCGAATTTCTCGACCGGATCGTCAGCGGCCGGGGGCAGGTGGATGTGGGCGTGACCATCGTGGAGGGCTGGACCTTTCGCATGATGCGGGAGGTCCTCGGCACCGCCGAGGGACTTCGCCCGGACACCCGGGAGTGGAGCGACGACAGGATCATGGAGGCGCTGGGGTATCCGGACCTGCATCCGGAAGGCCAGTTCTATCCGGACACCTACTATTATCGAAAGGGGGATCCGGACCTGGACATCTATCGCAAGGCGTTTGATCTGATGCAGTTCAGGCTCAGGCAAGTCTGGGCGCAGCGATCACCGGATCTGCCGCTGGACGATCCCTATGAGGCTCTGATCGTGGCGTCCATCATCGAGAAGGAAACCCAGGACCGGGATGAGCAGCCTACCATTGCCGGGGTGCTGTTCAACCGGCTGCGCAAGGGGATGCGCCTGCAGACCGACCCCACGGTGATCTACGGGGTCGGTGATGCGTTTGACGGCAATATCACCCGCAAGCACCTGAAAACCGATACTCCCTACAACACCTACACCCGGGCGGGCCTGACGCCCACCCCGATCAGCCTGCCTGGCCTGGATTCCCTGATGGCGGCGGTCAGGCCGGCGGAAACCGAAGCGTACTATTTCGTGGCAAAGGGTGGCGGGAGACATCATTTTTCCCGCACTCTCGAAGAACACAACCGTGCGGTGCGCAAGTACATCCTCGGGAAGAAGCAATGAACGAGACATCCGGTCGGCGCGGAGCCTTCATCACGGTGGAGGGCGTGGACGGCGCCGGCAAGACCACGCAGATGGGTTTCATCGAGCAGTGGCTCTCCGGCCGCGGCATCGAGGTGGTGCGGACCAGGGAGCCCGGCGGGACAGGTCTGGGCGAACGGCTGCGGGACCTGCTCGTGCGGGAGACGGCGCTGGATATCAGCGCGCACAGCGAACTGATGCTGGTGTTTGCCGCCCGTCGCCAGCACCTGGAAGAACGGATCCTGCCGGCCCTAGAGTCGGGCCGCTGGGTGATCTCGGACCGTTTCACCGATGCCACCTATGCCTACCAGGGTGCGGGCAGGGGCATCGATGCGGCCCGTATCGAGATATTGGAGCAATGGGTCCAGGAAGGACTCACCCCGGACCTGACCCTGGTGCTGGATTTGCCGCCGGAAGCGGGTATGGCAAGAAGTGGCCGCCGGGGAGGGGCCACGGACCGGTTCGAGGACGAGGCCATGGCGTTCAAGCGTGCGGTCCGCGAGAGCTATCTGGACCGTGCCGCCAGGTATGCGGACCGGATGCGCGTGGTGGATGCCGGGGGCAGCGTGGCGGCGGTGCAGCAGGAGATCTCGAATTTGCTGCAGGATTTTCTGACCGCACGCGGCGGACACTGAGATGGAGCCCCTGTATCCCTGGCTGGTGCCACAGTGGCCGAGGTTTTTCACCGACGGTCCGGTATTTCACCAGGGCCTGGTGCTGGCGGGAACTTCCGGTATCGGAAAACGCGAGTTCGCCGCCATGCTGGCACAGCGACTGCTGTGCCCGGAGCCTGGAGAACTGCCCTGCGGCCGGTGCCGGGACTGCCGCCTGTTTGCCGCCGGCTCCCATCCCGACTTTCATGTTCTGATCACCGAGCATGAGCGCGAATCCTGCAGGTTGGACCTGCTGTCCGCCTATGCGGCGCGTTACCCGGACAGGCCGGGAAGGGAGGGCCGCAGCGGGCCGTCGAGGGTGATTACGGTGGAGAAGATCCGATTGCTGATCGACCGGTTCTACCAGTCCTCCCATTCCGCATCCGGCCGGGTGGCCCTGTTGGTGCCCTCGGACCGGATGAACGTCAACGCATCCAATGCCCTGCTGAAACTGCTGGAGGAGCCGCCGCCGGGTGCCCGCTTCGTGCTGGTGACGGACCAGCCGGGATCCCTCCTGCCCACCATCCGCAGCCGCTGCGTGGTGGAAACGCTGACCGGACCGACCGCGGAGTCATCCTTTGAGTGGTTGCGGGGCCGGACGGATGCCGATGATTCAATGATCCGGGATCCCGTCTCCTCCGGGATGGGGCCACTGGACATTCTGGCCGACCTGGAAAGCGGAACGCTCTCCTGGCAGGCCGCCAATCTCGATTCGCTCAGGGACCTGTGTGCGGGGAAAGGGGACCCCGTCGCCTTGGCGGAATCCCTGGCGAAACAGGATCCGTTGCCGTTGCTCGGCTGGCTGCAGCGTCTGACCGGCCAGTTGATTCGATGGCAGACGGCCGGTGGCGACGCGCCCTGGGGCGTTCCGGAACGCGGGGGAGCGGGTTGTCCGTCCATTTCCCCGGGGGCCCTGTTCGCGCTCTATGATAAAATCGGGTTCTATCGGCGCATTGCCCGGGACCAGTTGAACCTGAGGCTCGCCCTGGAGGAAATTCTCGTTGCGCTGGGTGAAGCGGCCCTGCCCGGGGATTGACTGACCGGCCTGCCGGTACCCCGGGCGAGCACCGGGGAATGGATGACCGGCAGCAGGCGCCAACGTACCGACACCACCCGTGAGACCCCGGGACACCCCGGGACGGTCATGCAGGATCATCCGGCTTCACTGGCCCGAACAGGAATGCCCCTATGCAACTGGTAGATTCCCACTGTCATATCAATTTCGAACCGTTGGCCGGGGACATGGCCGGGTTGCTGGCCCGTGCGGCGGAAAACGGAGTCGGACATATGCTCTGCGTATGCGTGAACCTTGAGGACCTGCACCAGGTGCTGGGCCTGGCCCGGGAGAACACCCATATATTTGCCTCGGTTGGCGTCCATCCTTGCACCACCGAAGGGGAGGATCCGGAAGTGGGCCGGCTGGTGGCGCTGGCGGACGATGACAGGGTGGTGGCCATCGGCGAGACCGGGCTGGATTATTTCCACCAGGATGACCGCCCCGAATGGCAGCGGCGGAGATTCGCCCGTCATATCGAGGCGGCCAAGGCGTGCGGCAAGCCCCTGATCGTGCATTCCCGGGAGGCGCCGGTGGACACCATGGACATGCTGCGCGATCTGGGCGCCGGGGAGGCCGGCGGTGTGATGCACTGCTTCTCCGGGGACTGGCCAATGGCACGCCGGGCCCTTGACATTGGCCTGTACATCTCGTTTTCCGGCATCGTCACCTTCCGCAGCGCCGAGTCGCTGCGTGAGGTTGCACGCAAAGTGCCGCTGGACCGGATGCTGGTGGAAACGGACGCGCCCTACCTGGCGCCGGTGCCGAAGCGCGGCAAGACCAACGAACCCTCCTACGTCAGGCATACGGCCGAATGCATCGCCGACCTGCGCGGCAAATCCCTCGAGGATATTGCCGGGGTGACCACGGAGAACTTTTTCCGCCTGTTTTCCGCAGCCCGCCCGGCTGCCGCCTGACCGGCGCCCTGAATGCCGGGCCCGTCCCGGCGGACCGCCATTCTAGCGGCGGTGAAATCCTGCAGGTGCGTGACCGTAGTCCCCCTCCCGGAACAGGAAACCGACCATGTGTTTTTCGATGCGTTCCTGGCAGGCCGGATCCGCGGAATTCAGCTGCTCCTCGTTGATGATCGTCACCAGCCGCTGAAGCCACTGATTCCATCCCTCGGCGGAAACATTTTCGTAGATTTTCCGGCCGAGTTCCCCGGGATAGGGCGGCTTGTCAAGACCTTCCGCCTCGATTCCCAGGACGGCGCATTTGACGGTTCTGCTCATGGAATTCTCTGGTGTACTGGTTGCGGGGTTACTGCCGGGAAAGCGCCGTAACGGCGGCGGGGACTGCACCGCACCAGCCGGCCCAAGGGTGCATTTGTCACTTTTTTACCCGCTTGATAATGGGTACAATGGCTCCAGATACAACCCTGTCCGCAGGCGGGTTCCTGACTTCCCCGCGGTGCGGTTTGAATCACTAGTGACAACAGGATCGAGTGTAACATGATCGAATACAGCCATACCCTGAGTGAGTCGGAACTGACGGTGACGCAAAGCGCCCGGGACAAGATATCCAGCCTGGTAAGGGACACCAACGGAGAAGTGTCCGCAGTGAGGATCTATGTCTCCGGCGGGGGATGTTCCGGCATGAATTACGGCATGACATTTGCCGAGAAGGCGGAATCCGCGGACAGCGTGATGTCGGACGGGTCCGGCTTCAGGCTGGTGGTGGACCCGGTGGCGCTGGGCTTTCTTGAAGGTGCCGAGGTGGATTATGTGGATGACGGAATGAATGCGTCGTTCGTTTTCAACAATGTCTTCCAGGCAGTGGGCGGCAGTGGAGCCTGCGGCGGCTGTGGCGGAGCCATGTGAGGACTGCCCGGGACGTGGCCATCCCCGCATGACCTGAATACAGATGTCCGACAAGAAGGAGCCCGGCGGCAATGACGGTTCCGGCACGGGACTGATTGTCGAGCGGAGCAAACCGAAGCTCAAGAAGCCACCGATGTACAAGGTCCTGCTGCACAACGATGACTACACCCCGATGGAATTCGTGGTGAAACTGCTGATGAAGATCTTTCATATGTCCCAACCCAGGGCCGAGCAGGTAATGCTGCATGTGCATACCCGGGGCATCGGTGTCTGTGGGGTGTTTCCAAGAGAGATTGCCGAAACCAAGGTCCAGCTGGTGATCGACTATGCCATGGAATACCAGCATCCCCTGCAATGCACCATGGATCTGGCATGATGGCGTCCGTGCAGGCATTGCTGGTTTACGACCTGTCCGCAACCCGGGATGTTTCCGTCCGTTCCGGCAAAGGCCATGCTGTCCGAAGAACTTGAAGTCACCCTGGGAACGGCGGTCAACTACGCCCGTACCCGCCGGCACGAGATCATCACCGTGGAGCACCTGCTCTACGCGTTGCTGGATGACAAGGAGACCAGCAAGGCCATACGGCTGTGCGGGGGGGATATCGGAGTCCTCAAGCAGTCTCTGGAGCAGTACCTGGAAAACGAGGTGCCGCAACTCGAGCCGGAAAGCGAGGACGAGCCGCAACCGGGTCTCGGGTTTCAGCGGGTGCTGCAGCGAGCCATCATGCATGTGCAGAGCTCGGGCAAGAAGGAGGTCAAGGGCGCCAACGTCCTCGTGGCGGTGTTCAGTGAAAGGGAGTCCTTCGCGGTATATTTCCTGAGCCAGCAGGAGATCAGCCGCTACGACGTGGTGAACTACATTTCCCACGGCATCACCAAGGTGCCGGAAGGGGACCGCCTGCCGGCACCGGAGCAGGAGCACGAATACGAAGGGGAAGGGGGGTATGAACAGTCCGACGGTGCCCTTGAAAACTATACCATCAATCTGAACCAGCTGGCGGAACAGGGACGCATCGATCCCCTGATCGGACGCGCCATGGAACTCCAGCGGACGATCCAGATCCTCTGCCGGAGGCGAAAGAACAACCCGTTGTTCGTGGGCGAGGCCGGAGTGGGCAAGACCGCGCTCGCCGAAGGTCTGGCGCGCAACATCGTGTCCGGCGATGTGCCGGATATACTCGGGAATGCGACGATCTATACCCTGGACATGGGGGCCCTGCTTGCGGGTGCGAAGTACCGGGGAGATTTCGAACAGCGGCTGAAGTCGGTACTGAAAGCCCTGGACAATGAGACCGGTGCGATTCTGTTCATCGATGAAATCCATACCATTATCGGTGCGGGTGCGGTATCCGGCGGGGCGCTGGATGCCTCCAACCTGCTGAAGCCCATGCTGGCTTCCGGCGACCTCAAGTGCATCGGGTCCACCACCTACCAGGAATACCGCACCATATTCGAGAAGGACCGGGCCCTGTCACGGCGGTTCCAGAAAATAGACATCACCGAACCCACCATCGACGAGGCCGTGGAGATCCTGCGCGGGCTCAAATCGCGATTCGAGGAACACCATGAGGTCCGCTACACCAACCCGGCGCTTCGCAGCGCGGTGGAACTTTCGGCGCGCTACCTCACGGACCGCCAGCTCCCGGACACCGCCATCGACGTGATCGACGAGGCCGGTGCCCGCACCCGCCTGGCAGACGCGGACAGGCGCAAGAAAACCGTGGGCGTGAAGGATATCGAGAAGATGATCGCGGACATCGCACGGATCCCGCCCAAGCATGTCTCGGCGTCCGACGTTCAGGCCCTGAAAAACCTGGAGCGGGACCTGAAGATGGTGGTGTTCGGGCAGGACACCGCCATCGAGGCCCTGTCGTCCGCCATCAAGATGGCCCGGTCAGGGCTTGGCAATACCGGTCGCCCCATTGCCTCGCTGCTGTTTTCCGGCCCCACCGGCGTCGGCAAGACCGAGGTGACCAGGCAACTCGCCAACACCCTGGGCATCGAGTTCATCCGTTTCGACATGTCGGAGTACATGGAGCGCCACACGGTGTCGCGGCTCATCGGCGCCCCCCCCGGATATGTCGGCTTCGACCAGGGCGGGCTGCTGACGGAGGCGATCAACAAGCATCCCCATGCGGTGCTCCTGTTCGACGAGATCGAGAAGGCGCATCCCGATGTGTTCAACATCCTGCTCCAGGTCATGGATTACGGCAACCTGACCGACAACAACGGCCGCAAGTCGGATTTCCGCAACGTCATCATCATCATGACCACCAATGCCGGCGCAGAGCGGGCCGCCAGGGAAACGATGGGCTTCATCACCCAGGACCATTCCACGGATGACATGGAGGCCATCCTGAAAACCTTTACGCCGGAATTCCGCAACCGGCTGGATGCCATCATCCGCTTTGCCGGCCTGGACCCGGACACCATCCGCCACGTGGTCAAGAAATTCCTGCTGGAGGTGGAGCACCAGCTCGCGGACAGGAATGTGACGATCGAGGTGGATGATGCGGCCCTTGACTGGCTGGCAAGGAAGGGCTACGACCCGGCCATGGGCGCCAGGCCGATGGCGCGGCTGATCCAGCAGGAAATCAAGCGGCCCATGGCGGACGAGCTGTTGTTCGGGAAACTGGCCAAGGGAGGCTGCATCAGGGTATCCGTCGCCGCCGACGACAAGGGTGAGGAAGTGCTGGCCTTTGACACCGAGGGCAGGTCCTGACCTGTCCGGACTGACCGGGCGGGCCCCGCAGGCACCGAATCCCGTCCGGGGCTGACAGCAGGAAGGGAAATTCCGGAACACCCGCCGACGGTCTCCCGCGGCCTGGTTCGGGGTGCCGGTCAGGCCATTCGCAGGCGGGGCAGGGGTCGTTCGTTGATGGGCAGGTGAACCAGGGCCGCGGCCAGTCCCAGTATGATCCCGGCATACCAGATGCCATCGTAGGAGCCGGTCTGGTCATAGATCCGTCCGCCCAGCCAGACCCCCAGGAAACTGCCGAGTTGGTGGCTGAGGAATACGATCCCGAACAGCATGGACATGTAGCGGACGCCGAACACCTGGGCGACTATGCCGGTGGTCAGGGGCACCGTGGAGAGCCAGAGGACGCCGATGGCGCCGGCGAAGGTGAGAATGACCAGGGGAGTCTTCGGCAGAACCAGCAGGGCCAGGATCGCGACCGAGCGCAGGAAGTAGATCAGGCTGAGCGCCATTTTCTTGCTGAACCGCTGGCCGGCGATCCCGGAGAGAACGGAGCCGACGATGTTCATCAGCCCGATGACGCCGATGGCCCAGGCACCGATGATGGGATCCAGGCCCAGATCCTGGATATAGGCGGGGAAATGCACGGTGATGAACGCCAGGTGGAACCCGCAGACGAAGAAACCCGCGGTGAGCAGGATGTAGCCAAGGTGGCCGCCCGCTTCGCGCAGCGCCTCGCCCATGGTCTGGTCCGCGGTTTCGCCCACGGACTGGTTGGGATCGTTGGGCAG
The DNA here is from genome assembly GCA_022827325.1 of Gammaproteobacteria bacterium. Classification (GTDB taxonomy): domain Bacteria; phylum Pseudomonadota; class Gammaproteobacteria; order Arenicellales; family Poriferihabitantaceae; genus VYFG01. The sequence continues at coordinate 8,065 of JAJDTE010000054.1, forward strand.
GGCAAAGGAAAGCGGCACCATGATCATGAGGATCGATGCCAGCAGCACCAGCGCCGTGATCCAGCCGAAGGCCCCGATGAATCCTTGGGTGATGGGGGAAAACAGGAACTGGCCGAGGGAACCGGCCGCCGTGCCGAGCCCCAGAACCATGGACCGCTTCTGCGGCTCCACCACCCGGGCCATGGACGCCATGGCGATGGTGAACGCGGAGAACGCAATGCCGACTCCCGCCAGGATTCCGCCCGTGAGATGGAGCAGCATGGGCGTGTCCGCGATGGACATGCCGAACACCGCCAGGGCGTACATGACGGCACCGGAAATGATGACCCAGACGGGTCCAAAGCGGTCTGCCAGCGCCCCGGCGAAAGGCAGGCTGAGGCCCCAGAAGAGGTTCTGCAGCGCCATGGCAAGGCCGTAGATTTCCCGGTTCCAGTCCATGGCCACGGTCATGGGCTCGAGAAACAGCCCGAACCCGGAACGGACGCCGAAGCCGATCAGGGAGATCAGGCACCCGGCGGTAATGACAAGGAGGGGGGTCCGCCAGCTGCCGCTGGGCGCATTCATTACCGATTGCCTGGAATAGTCCGGAATCCGTTCAGCGATGCTTCCACTGGGCCTCGCGCTTCTCGGCAAAGGCCGACATGCCTTCCTTTTGGTCCTCGGTGGCGAACAGGGCGTGGAACTGGCGGCGTTCGAACAGCAGTCCTTCCGCCAGCGAGGACTCGAAGGAGCGGTTGACGGACTCCTTGCAGGCCATCACTGAGGGCAGGGACTTGCCGGCGATGGCCTGCGCGATATCCAGGGATTTTTCCAGCAGTTCCCCGGCGGGCACGATCCGGGCAACAAGGCCCGCACGTTCCGCCTCCTCGGCATCCATCATGCGCCCGGTCAGGCACAGGTCCATGGCCTTGGACTTGCCCACCGCCCGCGTCAGGCGCTGGGTGCCGCCGGCACCCGGAATGATGCCGAGGTTGACTTCCGGCTGTCCGAACCGTGCGTTGTCCGCCGCGACGATGAAATCGCACATCATGGCAAGCTCACAACCGCCTCCCAGGGCGTATCCCCCCACCGCGGCAATGACCGGCTTGCGGCATTGCAACACCGCCTCCCAGTTGTCGGTGATGAAATCCTGCCGGAAGACATCCATGTAGCTCTTGTCCTTCATTTCCTTGATGTCTGCACCGGCGGCGAAGGCTTTCTCGTTGCCGGTGATCACGATGGCCCCGACTGCGTCGTCATTCTCGAAGTCACGCAGAGCCTGGCCGAGTTCTATCATCATCTCGGATGAAAGCGCGTTCAGCGCCTCGGGCCGGTTCAGTTGAATGAGCCCCGTACGGTCACGGGTCTCCACGAGAATGGTGCTGTAGGCCATTGGTAGAATACGAAATGGGATTGATCTAGACTATAACGCAAAACGTATCCTCCCCGGCATGTTGCCGGTTTGTTCGACGGTTTGTTCGAAACAGAAAAGCGGCCCGATGCGTCCGGTGATCGCAGAACCGCGGGATGAGAAACATGACAGACACCTTTGAAGAGATTTACCGCCGCTCCATTGACGACCCAGAGGGGTTCTGGGGTGAGGCCGCCGAACTGGTACACTGGTACCGCAGGTGGGACACGGTTCTGGACGACAGTGATGCGCCGTACTACCGCTGGTTTGCCGGCGGCCAGACCAATGTCTGCTACAACGCCGTGGACCGGCACGTGGAAGCAGGTCACGGGGACCAGCTCGCCATTATCCACGACAGTCCCATCACCGGGACCCAGCAGAAGATCACCTACGGGGAACTGAGGGACAGGGTGGCTGTCTTCGCCGGCGCCCTGGCCGCCCAGGGTATTTCCGCCGGGGACAGGGTCATCGTCTACATGCCCATGATCCCGGAAGCGCTTGTCGCCATGCTGGCATGCGCCCGGATCGGTGCGGTCCACTCGGTGGTGTTCGGCGGGTTCGCTTCCAACGAGCTCGCCGTCAGGATCGACGACTGCAAACCCAGGGCGATCGTGGCCTCGTCCTGCGGCCTGGAACCGGGCCGGACCATCGAGTACAAGCCCCTCCTGGACAAGGCCATTGAACTGGCCGACCACAAGCCGGAGCACTGCATCGTTTTCCAGCGACCCCAGGCGCAGGCGGAGATGTCGGCCGGGCGGGACATCGACTGGAATGAGGCCGTCGCCGCGGCTGCACCGGTGGATTGCGTACCGCTGGACGCCCTGGCGCCCCTGTACATCCTCTATACCTCCGGCACCACCGGCCAGCCCAAGGGAGTGGTCCGGGACACCGGCAGCGGCATAGTCGCCCTCAACTGGACGATGAAGAACATCTACAACATGGACCCCGGCGAGGTGTTCTGGGCGGCCTCCGATGTCGGCTGGGTGGTCGGGCATTCCTATATCGTGTACGGCCCGCTGCTTGGGCGCAACACCACCGTCGTTTTCGAGGGCAAGCCCGTGGGGACGCCGGACCCCGGCGTGTTCTGGCGCGTCATCGAGGAGCATGACGTCAAGGTGCTGTTCACCGCACCCACCGCGTTTCGCGCCATCAAGAAGGAGGATCCGGGCGGCGCCTACCTGGACAGGCACGACACTTCGGGGCTCCGGGCCCTCTTTCTCGCCGGTGAGCGGACGGACCCCGACACGCTCCAGTGGGCAACAGACAAAATGGGCGTGCCGGTGATCGATCACTGGTGGCAGACCGAAACCGGCTGGTCCATCTGCGCCAATTGCCTCGGCATCGAACTGCTTCCGGTCAAGGAAGGATCGCCGACCCTGCCCGTGCCGGGCTGGGCAATGGATGTGCTGGACGATGACGGCAATCCGGTGACCGCGGGCGACATCGGCTCCCTGGTCGTGAAACTTCCGCTTCCGCCGGGCACTTTCCCGACCTTGTGGAATGCCCGCCAGAGAATGTTTGATTCCTATTTCAGCCGCTTTCCCGGGTACTACGAAACCGGTGACGCCGGTTTTATCGACGGGGACGGATATGTATTCGTCATGTCGCGTACCGACGACGTCATCAACGTCGCCGGCCACCGCCTGTCCACGGGTGCGATCGAGGAGGTGCTGGCGGCACAT
>JAJDTE010000226.1:0-2524 GCA_022827325.1 Gammaproteobacteria bacterium
CGAGGGCCGCTGCAACGCGGTTGCCGACTGTCTGTCTGCTTGCCAACTCACCGTCACCCAGGGCCTGGAGGATCGGCAGCATCAGGGGCTGAAGTTTCGGAACCGACATGATTGTTGTTGCTGTAATTGGTTGGCCGAATAATGGTATGACCCGCCCCTCCCTTGGGGCACCAACCTGCAACCAACTCCGATCGACGATGGGCCACCCAGCAACACCACCGACATCCCGCAGACGCCTGTCAGGCGGGAGTGCAGAACGGACTGCAGCCGGATCGCGGAGGCGCGCGATGCCGGGACAGTGCAGCCCGTCAGGTTGTTGGTCTGCAAGCAAAGCAGTGATCCGGGAGTATCCTGCCAAGAGCGGTTTCCTCTTCACCCCGAAACCCGTTACTGTCGACGCTCCATTGCGTTGTGGCACCGGGGGCCGGGTGATCCGGAAGAGAAGAGAGGCCATGGTCCATCCCTGTCGGATACGGCTTCTGGGAGCCACAATGACCATTACATCATTCACACTCTCGAGGAATGAACCATGACCAAGGCGAAACATACCACGAAACCCAAATCCGTTCCCGCTGCCGCTCCCGCATTTGTCGGCATCGACCTGGCGAAGAACTCGGTCCATGTCCACGGCGTCGACGCATCGGGCCGCAGCTGCGTTGACCGGAAGATGAAGCCTGTGAAGCTGAAGGAATTCCTGGCCAACCTGAAACCCTGCGTGGTGGGCATGGAGGCCTGCGGCCGGTCCCACCAGTGGGGCCGGGACGTGCTGGCAATGGGGCACGAGGCGAAGATCATGGCCCCTCAGTTCGTGAAACCATACGTCAAGTCCAACAAGAACGACCGGGCGGACGCCGAGGCGATCTGCGAGGCGGTCCAGCGCCCCAACATGCGCTTCGTGGGGATCAAGAGCGCGGACCGTCAGGCGCAGCAGGCCATTCACCGGGCCCGATCCCGGGCAGTGGGTAACCGGACGGCCCACGCGAACGCGATCCGTGGCCTGCTGGCCGAATTCGGCATTGAGATTCCCCAAGGCATCTGGAAGGTCCGGCCAGCGGTGACGGAGATTCTGGGGAACGGCGGTACTTCTGACATCACCCTGCCTCCGCGGTTCCTGGACGTGCTGGCCGAGCTGTACGACGAGCTGGTGCACATGGACGGACGGGTGGAGAAATACGACCGGATGATCGAGGAGATTGCCCAGGGGGACGAGTAGGCACGGCTGCTGATGACGATCCCCGGGGTGGGTCCGATGACGGCCACCGCGCTGCTGTCTACCATGGGGGATCCGGGCATGTTCCGGAACGGCAGGGAATGCGCGGCCTGGCTCGGCCTGGTGCCGAAACAATACTCGACGGGAGGGAAGGACCTGTTGCTGGGGATATCGAAACGGGGCGACCGGTATCTGCGTTGCCTGGTGATTCATGGAGCGCGGGTGATGGTCGCCCAGCTTTCCCGAAAGGACAGGTCGGACCGGCGCAGCCAGTGGCTGAAGGGCTTGCTGGAGCGGCGTCACAAGAACGTGGCGACGGTGGCGCTGGCGAACCGGATGGTGCGGACCGCGTGGGCGGTGCTGACGTCCGGGAAACCGTACGAAGAGAATCATGTGCCTGCCTGGGGGTAGGCCAACGGGGGATCGGGAACCTCGTTCCGGATTCCATATATCAACCTGACATTAGAGTAGAACAGTTACCCACCAAGGTTGCTTGAGAGCAATTGATCGTGATGGCAGAAAAGGCAAATCGCCGGAGTGAGAACCTGCATGCTTCAAAGACCCGGACCATGGAACACCTTGCGGTGTTCTGTGTAGAGGTCGACCGAATGATAAGGACACACCGGCGCGCATTCCATCAGGGCCAGGGGCATAGAGATCCCCATCGAAAGGTCGGATATATGGCAGCAGCCTATCCCTTCCGGATCGACGATTGTTCTTGCATTGCGCCAGGCAAAGTCCTGGAATGGAGGATGTTATGAAATAGCGGAAACCATTCACCGCAGTCCAACAGGTTCGACTCCTGTCCGGTAAAGGTGCAGCCCACCGGCCGGAAGCGAGTGTTACATGGCGTGCGGCAACGCACGTCATGAAGCGTACACAGCGGGTGGTGAAGCGGCGTTATTGAGCCCCGATATCAAATTACCGATGGTGCCCTCAGTGTTGCAAGGCTGGGGGTAGCACCGGCAGTGCCGCAATGGCGAGGCACTGTCGGGCCGTCCGGGGTCTTGGGAGCGGCGCAAAGCCACGGGATGGACTGCCGGGAAACCTGGGAGAACCTGCATTCTCCACCTTGAGAGTACGGTTGTGGGGCACCGGCACAAAGCCCCGGCCCGGCGACAGGTCTGCGGTCGCCGGGAGCGCGCAAGCGAACCACGACGAGACAGGCTATAGAGGTGGTACCGGCTGGCGAATCAATAAGCCGAAGGGACGGGATGCAGGTGGTCTTAGCGCCCTGATAGTACCGTTGAAGGCGGGGAACCGTGGCCATCGGGACCCGCTGGAGGGAAGCGGGGCGTCATGCATACAGACCCA
>JAJDTE010000139.1:0-13847 GCA_022827325.1 Gammaproteobacteria bacterium
GCGGAAAGGTAGGCCGCGGCGGGAATCTCGTAACCCTCCCGTACCACGTGCCGGACCGATTCCGACACCCCGCATTCATCGGATGACAGCAGCGGCGCCAGGTAGGCGGCGCCCTCGCACTTGACGACCACCTGGTGAAGCTGGTTCAGGGGATCGATATCCGGCAGCACGGTCTCGCCGATGCCGAGGCCCATGTCCCGGAATACGGCTTCCGCCCGGGAAAGCGCCGCGCCCTGGTGCCTGCCGATGGATTCGGGAATGCCCCGGTCCACCCCGATCCGCAGCGAACGGTCCGGGACATCGGGCAAGGGCGTGAACGATTGCCTTCCCGGCGGCGTCGAGGAATCCCGGTCATCCTCGCCGGCGATGAGTTCCAGGAGCAGGGCGCAGCTCGCGGCATCACCCGCCAGCGGGCCGATGCAGTCCATCGACCACGTGCGGGGTATCACACCGGTTCGGGGGACCTGGCCGTAGGTCGGTTTCAGCCCGGTCACGCCGCACCACCCTGCGGGCAGGCGGACGGACCCGCCGGCGTCGGAACCCAGCGACCAGGGCGCCATGCGGGCGCCGACCGCGGCGGCGGATCCTGACGATGACCCGCCCGAAAGGAAACGGTGGTTCACCGGGTTGAGGCAACGGCCGAAGTGTGCATTGAAGCCGGAGCCCCCGGCGGCGAATTCGTCCAGGTTCAGGATGCCGAGAACAGGCATGCCCGCCTGCCGCAGCCGCCGGACCACCGTGGCGTCGGGACCGGAATCGATGGCATGGGCGCCGGACCCCGCCGACACCCGGATGCTGCGGCGATGGAAAATGTCCTTGATGGCGATCGGCATGCCGCAAAGGGGATGGACCTCATTGCCGCGGCGCCGGGCGGCATCCGCCTGCTCCGCCGAGGCCAGGGCGCTGTCCGGCTCGATCCGGATGTAGCAATTGATTTCCGGGTTCCGGCTCCGGGCAAGATCGAGATAGGCCGAGGTGATGGCCACCGAGCTCAGTTCGCCCGATGCCAGCGACCGGACCATGTCCGGCACACCCAGCGACAGGATGTCGTTGTCAGTCACCCGGGGAAGTGGCGGCGCTTCCCGCCGGCTCCGCGGGCGCACGGTAGTCCGTCCACTCCCTCAGCAGGACCAGGAATCCATCCGGCTCCGGGCACTGATGGAAATCCCGGGTTCCCGCCATGGCGGATTCCACCGCCTGCAACAGGCGCTGTACCTCACCGCCGAGCGCCTTTTGCCTTGCAAAAATATCCACGGGATGCTGACCCGTCAGCCGGACAGCTGCGCAAGCTCCCGTTTGAGGAAATCCAGACGGTCACCGCCCTCATATCCGTCGCCGCGAAAGTAGACCTCCGCCACCTGTTTCTGGAGGTCCGACAGAAAGGTGCCTTCGTCTTCCTGCTGCCGGGGGATGCGGAGCACGGTGTCGCCGCCGTAGGTGTGAACCGGCCTTTCCGGGGTGCCCTCGGGGCGTTCCACGAGCTCCCCGGCCGCCACTGCCCGGATGTCCTTGCGCAGTTTGCTGCGCAGCATGGCGACCCCCCTGTCGGTGAAGCCAAGATACTCCCTGGCGTGGATGTTGATGGTGCCCTGGCTGGTCCATGCCTCCCAGTCCCCCGGATTGCTCCGCATTTCATCGCGGCTGCGATGGGCTGTCTGGCCGTAGAAGTCCACGCTTTCCCAGCCGACTTCCGCACGCTCGCCCCGGCGCAGGACTTCGCTGGTGTCGTCAAAATGCCGCCAGCCGAACTTGCGGCTGTTGGTGTTGTCGACGGGCACGACCCATTTCGACAGGCTGGGACGGCCGAAGAAGGTGGGCTTGGAATAGCTTTGGAACATGCCGCCGTTCTGGGCGAAGTTGGGTGTCAGGTGGTCATGGAAACGGATCCAGACCAGGTCGTCCACCCGCCTGGCATGGCTGTAGACGAACCCCGCCGGAATCTTGTGGTAGACCACCACGGGCAGGTTGACGAAGTTCTCCAGCCCCGGAAATTGCGGGCCGTTGATGCGCCCGTGGAGGAAGACGCTGTGAAACGGGTCCATGGAGTTTTCACTTTCCTGCAGCCAGTTGCAGGGAGAATGGATGGAATAGGGAACGAGGTCGTGGCCCTCGATCTCCATGGAATCCAGGTAGGGGAATTCGGTGTACTCTTCCGGCGGACCCATGTAGGCGAATACCAGGCCGTGGTATTCCTCCACCGGATAGGCGCCCATGCAGTTGCGTTCCTGGATGCCGGCGGGGTTGGGTTCGCCTGGCTTGTCCAGGACCCGCCCGTTGGCGGCGAATTTCCAGCCATGGTACGCGCAGCGGATGCCGTCCTCCTCGATCTTGCCGTACTCAAGGGACATCCGGCGGTGCAGGCAGTGCTTGTGCAGCAGGCCGATCTCGCCTTTCAGGGTGCGGAAGATCACCAGATCCTCCCCCAGGATGCGAATGACTTCCGGCCGCTCGCCGATGCGTTCGGTCATCGCGACGGGATGCCAGAACCGGCGCATGTATTCACCGCACGGCGTGCCGGGCTCCACATGGGTCAGTTCCTCATCCTCTCCCGGCAGTTCGGCGAGGTGGTATCCGTGATAGGGCTGGTCTACCCAGCGGGTTTCTCTGGACATGGCGATTGGCTGAAGGGATCTTGGTTAATCATAACAAAAAGATTTTTGAATCACTACTTGAATGTCGGTTTGTTATGTATAATGCCCTGATGAATTTCCGGCAGATCGAGGCGTTCCGTACGGTCATGGCATCCGGTTCGGTGACCGGCGCGGCGCAGCTCATGTCCATCAGCCAGCCCGCAGTGAGTCGGCTGGTGGGGGACCTGGAACGGAATGTGGGGTTCCCCCTGTTCCGCAAGAGAGGCCGCAACCTGGTGGCCACCGAGGAAGGCGTGGCGCTCTACAAGGAGGTCAAGCGCGCCTTTGTCGGACTGGAGGATCTCAAGTCCACCGCCGAGGCCATCCGCCATTGCCGCACCGGAACCCTGAACCTCGTCACCATGCCCGGACTGGCGTCCCGGGTATTGCCCGAACTGGTCGCTGATTTCTCCGCCGTCCATTCCGGCGTCGGGGTCTGGCTGGAGGTGTTGCCCCGCAGCGAGGCACTGGTGGCCATCACGACGGATCAATACGATGTCTGCATCGCCTCGGGACCCATTGACGACAGGGAATTGAGTGCCGAGCGCCTTTGCAGGCTGCAGGCCTACTGCGTGCTGCCGGCGAAGCATCCGCTGTCCGGGAAGCAGAGCATCCGCCTGGAGGACCTGGAAGGCGAACGGTTCATCTCCCTGGCGCGGGACTCGCTGTTCCGCTACCAGGCGATGATGCTGCTGGAGCAGCACGAGGTCAATTGCCGTCTGGATATCCAGGCCCGGACCGCTGACGCGATCTACGGCCTGGTCGGGGCGGGCCTCGGGGTGTCCATCGTCGGACCGGAACTGCCCACCTCGATGAATGACGACCTGCTCGCATTCCGGCCGCTGCAACCGCCCATGCATATCGACATCATGCTGGTCACCCGGGCCAATACCCCCACATCCCGTCTTGGCCGCCTGTTCTACGAACATGCGCTGGACCACTGCAGTCGCGAGGAAGTCGACAAGGCGGCACAGGCATGAAGACATTCCGGCTGTTTATCGACGGCGACTGGTGCGACCCGGCGGGCGGAAAGTGGTTCGACACCATCGAACCATACACCGGCAGACCCTGGGCCCGGATCCCCCGTGGCGGCCCCGGGGACGTCGATGCCGCGGTGGCCGCGGCCAGGCAGGCGTTCGAGCAGGGAGACTGGGCGCGCACGAACGCCACCACCCGGGGGAGGCTGCTGCGTCGCCTGGGCGACCTGCTGCGGGATCAGGGGGAGGAGATCGCCCGGATCGAGGCCAGGGACAACGGCAAGCGACTGGCCGAGGCATTGCCCCAGTTCCGCTACCTGCCGGAATGGCTGTATTACTATGGCGGGCTGGCCGACAAGGTCGAAGGCGCGGTGATTCCCCTGGATATTCCGGATGTCTTCAATTTCACCCGCTACGAGCCCCTGGGCGTGGTCGCCGCGATCACGCCCTGGAATTCTCCGGTCATGCTCATGCTGTGGAAGCTCGCGCCCGCCCTGGCCGCGGGAAACACCCTGGTGGTCAAGCCCTCCGAACATGCATCCGCATCCACGCTGGCGTTCATGGAACTCGTGCAGCAGGCCGGATTCCCGCCGGGCGTGGTCAATGTGGTGACGGGATTCGCCGATGGCGCGGGGGAGCCCCTGGTTTCCCATCCGGATGTGGCCAAGGTGACCTTTACCGGCTCGGTGAACGGCGGGCGCGCGGTCAACCGGACGGCAGCCGACCAGCTGAAACCGGTGACCCTGGAACTCGGCGGAAAGTCGCCCCAGATCGTGTTTGCCGATGCCAACCTGGACAATGCCGTCAACGGGGTGCTGTCCGGCCTGTTCCTGTCGAACGGCCAGACCTGCGTGGCGGGTTCGCGCATCCTGGTGCAGGAGGAGATCGCGCCGGAATTCGAGCAAAGGCTGGTCGGCGCGCTGGCGGATCTTAGGATGGGTGATCCATCCGACCCGGCGACCCGGATCGGCCCCATCGCCAATGAAATGCAGTTCGACACCATCCTGGGCTTCCTCGACTCCGCAAAGGCCGAAGGCGCGGAACTGGTCGTGGGCGGGCATCGCGCGACCCGCCCGGGCTGCGAAGAGGGCTGGTTCGTCGAACCCACCGTCTATCGCAATGTCCGCCCGGACATGCGCATCGCCAGGGAGGAAATCTTCGGGCCGGTGGCCGGCATGATGACCTTCACCGATGAGGCCGAGGCGGTGGCCATGGCCAATGACAGCCCCTTCGGGCTGGCCGCGGGGGTATGGACGGAAAACATCCGCCTGGCGCACCGAATGGCGGCGAGCCTCAAATGCGGAACCGTCTATATCAATACCTACCGGTCCGTCAGCATGATGTCGCCGGCAGGCGGCTACAAGCTGAGCGGCATCGGCCGGGAAAACGGCCAGGAGATGATCCGGGAGTTCCTGCAGGTGAAGAGCGTGTGGATCAACAACGCGGAAGTGGTGCCGAACCCGTTCGCCTGAACCCGCCGCCGCAGGCCGTCACGCCGGGGGATTGAACGCGGCGCGAAAGCGCGCTCTTCGCTCCGCGCTGTGCAACTGGACATAATCCTGGGGATAGACCGCGCCCTGTTCCACGATCAGTTCGATGAACACCGGTCCGCCCAGGCCAAGCACATCCCCGATCCGCGAACGGAAGTCGTCCAGGTCGTCGAAACGGTGGCAGTGGGGATATCCCGCGGACCTGGCCAGTCCGGGAAAATCCACGATGCCCTCTCCGGGAATCGGGTGCGAGCCATTCGCCTCGTAGACGCCGTTGTGGCAGAGAAAGTGATGAAAGTTTCCCGGCGCCACGCTGGCGATCGTGACCAGGGAGCCGAGATTCATCAACAGGCTGCCGTCGCCGTCCAGTACCCATACCGCCTTGTCGGGCCGCGCCAGGGCCAGCCCCAAGGCATGGGACGACGCCTGTCCCATGGCGCCGGTGGTGAGGTAGGTGAGGTCCGACGGACAGATCACCATCCATTCGAACGCGGCCTGGTAGGCCGGGACCACCACCTGGTCGGTGTAGTGCCGGCTGAGGGCCTGCAGGCATTCGTCCCGCTTCATCATGCCGCAGGGGAACTCCCGAGAAAGAACGCAACCGGCCCGGGCGCGGCATAGGCGCGTTCGATCTCCCCCGCGATCACGGGGATGTCATCGTCGCTCCGGATGAGGTGGTGTTCGAGTTCCATGACATCCGCCAGGGGCGGGCAGATGCGAACACTGTATTTTCCGGATTCCGCGGGCAGGCGGCCTGGCTCCAGGCCCTGCAATCCCACCATCAGGCAGATCGGCAGGTTGTACTCCACCGCCATGACCCGGATGGCGTTGATGGAATCCATGAATCCCGTGTTCTGTATCAGCACCAGGGACCGGACGCCGCCGAACGACAGCCCCGCGGCGATGGATACCGCCTCGTCCTCCTTGCACACCCGCACCAGCCTGAAATCCGGATCCCTGCTGACGGGCCAGAGCAGGCCGTCGCTGGTGACGATGTCCGGTACGGACAGTATGTAACGGATACCGGACGTTTTCAGCGCGTCGATGATGCGCTTCCCGCTCAGCATAATTCATCCAGGCAGGTACGCATGGCGGAATGGAACTGCGCCATTTCCTCCTCGGTGCCGATGGAGACGCGGATATAGTCGATCAGGACCGGGTTCGGAAAGCACCTGACCATGATTTTCCGCTCCCACAGCGCATCGGCGATCTTCAGTGCATCGGGACCGTCTTCGGGAAAACCGATGAGCACGAAATTCGTCTGGCTTTCCAGCGGGTAGAGGCCGAGAGAGCGCATGCCGTCCCGCAGTTCGTTCCTCAGCGACCGGTTGAACTGCTTGATTTCCTCCGGATAGTCCCCGCTGTCCATGGCCGCGATTCCGCAGTCCAGGGCGATGTTGCTGATGGGAAAGGTGGGGCCGATGCGCCGCAGGATTTCCACGATTTCCGCAGGACCGTACAGCCAGCCGAGGCGAAGGCCGGCCAGGCCATGGATTTTCGAGAACGTCCGCGTCATGACGACGTTGTCGTGACCTTCAACCAGGGCGGATGGCACTGCATAGTTCGGGTCGTCCACGTATTCCGCATAGGCGGAGTCCAACACCAGGAGTACGGACTCCGGCAGGCCCGCATGCAACCGGACGATTTCACTGTGCGGCAGCCAGGAGCCCGTCGGGTTGTCCGGATTGGCCACCATCACCATCCGGGTTTGCGGCGTCACGCTTGCCAGCAGGTTGTCGACACTGACCCTGAAATCCGCATCCGGCACGCGAACCGGCATGGCGTCGTTGGCGAGCCCGTAGTTGCTGAACTTGGCGTAGCCGTTGATGGTGTACAGCAGCTCATCTCCGACACCGAGATAGGCGCGGCACAGGCGGGACAGCAATTCGTCGGAACCCGGCCCGCAAACGATGTGGTAGGGATCGATGCCCTCCCGCTGCGCAATGGCCTGCTGCAGATCCCAGGTTCCCTGCTCGGCGTAGAACTGCATCCGGCCCACCGCCTTTTCCGCGGCATCGATGACGCCCGGGGCCGGACCGAAAGAGCTTTCATTGGAACACAGCTTGATGGTGTCGCCGGAAAACCCCTCGGGCAACGCTGTCATGTGGGCCCGGATATCGACGATACGCCGCTTGGCGGGGGACAGGTTCATGTAAGCCGGGCGGCGTCGATCTCCTCCGCCACCTGGAAGACATACTGTCCGCGGTGGACAATGGCGGGCGTGTGGATGGCGGCGATGATGCCGCCATGGGCGAAGTGAATGACGTCCGGCTCCCGGAACGGGTCGTTCAACGGGTGGATCAGTCCTGCCTGCTGTCCGGCATGGACCGTGTCTCCCAGCCGGACGGCCGGTTCGAAGATGCCGTCCGCGGTGGCCCAGACGAACCAGCTCGCATCCGGTGTCTGGATGTAGCGGGTGGCCGCGTCGGCGGGCGGGCTGTCCCCGATGATGCCGAAATGGGCCAGGTAGCGGCGGGTGGCGGCATAGCCGATCTCCAGCGCATCCAGGTCCATGCCGGCGGATCCGGCGAGTTCCGTGGCCACCATGACAACCCCGTTGCGGTCACAGGACGCGGACAGCGACCGGTTGTCCGCGGTGCCGGATACCACCACGGTCCACGGTGCGGCGAACGCATTGCAGGCGGCCAGCTTGCGGGCCATGAATTCCGCCTCGCCGGCGTGACGCATGTAGGCGCAGGGCAGGAAGTCGGAAACCGCGCCGCCGGAATGCAGGTCCGCGGCGGCGGCGCATTGCGGCAACACGACGGTCTCCACGTAGTGTGCCATGGCGGGCGTGGGCGTCCCGTCCGGGTCGCCGGGATACGCCCGGTTCATGTTGACGCCGTCGATGCGTGACACGCGGCTGTTCTCCATCACCGCGGGATAATTGAGCGCCGGCAGGACGATGACCCGGCCATTCATCGCCTCCGGGTCCAGTTCGCGGATCAGCCGGCGGACAATGACCTGCCCTTCGTACTCGTTGCCGTGGTTGCCGGCTGACAGCAGCACCGTGTTTTCCCGGCCGAAGCGCCCGCCGGCGATCACCGCCACGGGAACGGGAATGAATCCCCAGGGGGTTTCGTTATCGGAATGCACGAGCCGCAGGACGGAAGTCTGCTTGCCCGGCCGGTCGTAGTCGATGTCGCTACGAATGCGTGTGGTGGTATCCATGGTGCCAGCATAAACCGGAAAGGTGTCTTTCACAAGCAGGTCTCTTATACTAGGACCGGAATCGATAAATAGCTGTTTTCAAACAATATAAGCATCACATTTGGTTATGTATCAAGAACTCGGAGAAATGCTGGAGCAAGGCGGCACCGCGCTCCTCGACGGCGCGATCGGGACGCAGCTCCAGGCCATGTCCGTGCCGATGGACAACACGGCCTGGGCGGCGAAAGCGCTCCATACCCACCCGGACACCATTCGCCTGATGCACAGGCGGTACCTTGATTGCGGGGTGGACATCATCACGACCAACACCTACGCCTCGGCGCGGCACAACCTGGAGCCGCTGGGTCTCGGCGATCTGACCCAGGAACTCAACTACCGCGCGGTGAACCTGGCCATGGAAGCCCGGGAACGGTCCGCACCCGACCGGAACGTCACGCTGGCCGGATCGATTTCCGCCTTTGGCCTGACAGTGGGCGGGGAATCCGTTCGCAGTCTCCATCGACATGCACGCCCGCGGGCCGAAATCACCGAACGGCAGGCCCGTTGGAACCTGCGTGAACAGGCGGAGATCCTGGCCGAGGCCGGGGTCGACTTACTGCTGCTGGAGGGAACCGGCAGCATCGAGCACCGTCACTGGATGGTGGACGAATGCGCCGGGGCCGGACTGCCCCTCTGGCTTGGGTTCCGCTGCCGGCTGGATGAGGGAGACGACACCCCGAGAATCGGCTACAGCTCCACCACGTCCCTCGCCGATGGCCTCGGCGAGTTCATGGACAAGGGCCTTTCCGGTGTCGCCATCTTCCACAGCACCATCGACGCCACCGACGCGGCCATTCCCGTGGCACGCTCCATCTGGCCCGGAACGCTGGCGGTCTATCCCGAGGCCGACCGGTCCGATTACACCCTGCCGCAGCGGGACGATGAAGTGGAGAGCAATGTGACGCCGGCGGAATACCCCGGGATCGTGCGGCGTTGGTTCGCCGGCGGTGTACAGGTGGTCGGCGGCTGCTGCGGCATCAACCTGGAGTATTTCACGGACCTCAAGCATGCGTTGGCCGGATAGGAATGCGCCCGGCGGGTCTGGCGCCGTCGGCCGGCATTGCTGAGGGGGACGCTTGAACCTGTTACGACCCGGTACCGGTCGCGGACTGTTCTGGATGTTTCTGTCCACGTTCGGGTTTTCCATTTCACACCTGATCGTGCGTTACGTTTCCCCCGAAATACACAGCTCCCAATCGGTCTTCTTCCGGGGGTTCTTCGGCCTCTTTGTTCTCCTTCCGCTGTTCATGCGCCAGGGAAAGGCGCTGTTTCGGACCAGGCAACTGCGGCTGCATGTCGTCCGTGCGGTGTTCTCGGTCTCCTCGCTGACCTGTTTTTACTATGCCCTGACGGCCATTCCCCTGGCCAAGGCGACCGCCATCGGCTTTTTCGCCCCGGTAGTGGTCAGCCTGATGGCCGTGGTGTTTTTCAAGGAGCGGTCCAGGCTGGTCAACTGGCTGTCCCTGGCCATGGGCGTGGCCGGCATGCTGCTGGTCCTGCGGCCGGGAACCATTCCCCTCGACGTGGGAACGGTACTCATGATCCTGTCGACCATACTCTTTTCCATCAACCTGACGGTCATCAAGGTGCTGGGGCGGGAAGACTCCAGTACGGTGATCACCGCCTACATCACGGTTCTGCTGATACCGCTGTCCCTGCCCATGGCGATCAGCGTCTGGGTCTGGCCGGATACCGGGCAGCTGGTGCTGCTGGCCATAATGGGCATCATCAACATCACGTCGCTGATCCTGTTCACCCAGGCAATGCGGGAGGCGGCGACCAGCATCATCATGCCACTGGACTTCCTCCGCCTGGTGTGGATGGCACTTTTTGGCTATCTGTTCTTTTTCGAGTTTCCGGATGTCTGGACCTGGATCGGCGGTCTGGTCATTTTCGTCGGCGCGCTGCTGGTGGCGGTTCCGGACCGCCCCAAGTCCCCGCTGTTCCGCGCCTGAATCATGGCGGACCACAGGCCGCTCAGGCTGCATTGCTGGGAGGGTTACGAACGGGCCGGTTTTCTGGCGCCGTTCCGGGACAGGTACGGTACGGACGTCTCGGCGCAGGCGCTGGTGACGGACTACGAGGCCGCCCGGAACTGCGCCGCGGCAGAATCCGCACGTCCAGATATCCTCAATATCAACAATGCCTGGGTTCGGGGATACCTGGACCCGCTGGGTGCGATCCGGCCGCTGCAGGACGGCCAGTTCAGTGGCATGGACGGGGACATTCACCCGGACTTCGCGCGCCTGGCCGCGTGGACGCGTTCCGCGGATGGTGACAGGCACCTCGGCATTGCCCAGCGCTTCGGTGCCTTCAACCTGGTGGTCAATACCCGCAGGATATCCCTTGGAACGGCGGAGGCCGAAGGCTTTTCGCTGGCGCGGGAACCGTCGATGAAGCAGCGCTACGGGATCCTGCTCTACCGGGACTTCAACCTGTTTCACCTGGCCATCGCGGCCGGGTTGAATCCGTTCAGGCCATTCGGGGAGGAGGCGTTCGCGAAGTTCGAAGCCATGGCCGCACACTGGTTCGAAGGCGCCGGGCTGCTGAGCGAGGACCACTTCGTCCTGAACCGGAAGCTCGTTGAAGGGGAAATCGATTTCTACCTGTCCGGCGGCACCTATACCGCCTCGCCGGCCCGCCTGGCGGGCCACGGACAGATCCGGGCGGTGACCCCCCGAAGCGGTCCGGTGGATGGCCTGGGCGGGATCGTGTTCACCGAGGTGACCAGTATGCTGTCGAATCCGGACCCCCACCCGCTGGCGGACAGGTTCCTTGAATGGATGCTTTCTGAAGACGCCGCGCACCGTGCGGCCACCGCACCCAGGACGCTGAACCCGGTGCTCCAGATGGGCAATCCGGCCGTGATGGAACGGTTCTCCCGCGCCGAACTCGACGCCATCCAATGGGATTCCCTGGCGGAAGATATTGCCCGGTGCGCGGAGTACGACCTGATGCCCGATCATGACCGCCTGGCGGGCATGCTCGATTCCGAAATCAAACGTCATCAACATCTTATCGTGGAGGATCTACCATGAACGAATCCGGTTCCGCCGACATCAAGGCGCTGCAGCAGTCCCTGGAGGCCCGGGGGGTCCGCTATGCCCTTGCTTCCTATTCGGACATGCATGGGGTGTCCAAATCCAAGGTCGTGCCGATCGGCCACCTGGACCGCATGATGGGCGGGTCGGAGTTGTGTACCGGCGCCGCCCTGGACGGTGTTCCCCAGGACATCAGCGACGAGGAGGTCTCTCCCCATCCGGATCCCGAATCCGTGATCGTGATGCCCTGGCAACCGGATGTGGCGTGGTTCGCCAGCGATCTGTACTGCGAGGGGAAACCTTTCGAACCATGCAATCGGACGATTTTCAGGAAGATCCTGGCCCAGGCGGAATCCATGGGGTATCGCTTCAATTTCGGAATCGAGCCCGAGTTCTTTCTGCTCAGGGAGGACGGGAACGGCGGCTACGCGCCCATCGGCCCCCGGGATGACATGCCCAAACCGGCCTACGATGTCCGCTCCACGCTGGACAGTTTCGAGATGCTGGAGGAAATCGTCAGCGAGCTCAATGGACTTGGCTACGATGTCTACTCCTTCGATCATGAGGATGGCAACGGGCAGTTTGAAATCGACTTCATGTACACGGAGGGGCTCCGCATGGCGGACCGGTTCGTTTTCTTCCGCCTGCTGATCCAGGAACTCGCCAACCGCAGGGGCTATTTCGCATCCTTCATGCCCAAACCGTTCAGCGACCGCGCCGGGAGCGGCGCCCACTACAACATGTCTCTTGCCGACATTGAAACCGGCGTCAACCTGTTCGAGTCGGACGATGACCCCCGGGGCTGCGGAATCAGTGAGTTGGGGTACCAGTTCATTGCCGGTATCCTGCGTCATCTGCCGGCGCTGAGCGCGGTGGTATCCCCGACCGTCAACAGCTACAAGCGGTTAATCAAGGAGGGCAGCATGTCGGGCTTTACCTGGGCGCCCGTGTTCCAGTGCTATGGCAACAACAACCGCACGGATACCGTGCGCATCCCCCTGGGGGGTGGCCGGGTTGAGCTGCGTTCGGCGGATATTGCCAACAATCCCTACCTGGGCGGCGCCATGGTGCTGGCCGCCGGCCTGGAAGGTGTCCGTGAAGGCCTGGACCCCGGCGAACCCCACACGGACAACATGTACCTGAAGAGCCAGGCGGAACTGGACGCCCTCGGGATCCGGATGCTGCCGCGGACCCTGGAGGAAGCCGTCGATGCGCTGGATGCGGACCCGTTGACGGAGCAGGTGATGGGCAAGCTCATGAAGGATACCTATGTTGCGTTCAAGCGCGATGAATGGCTCAGCTACCTGAATCATGTGTCGGACTGGGAACGCGAGCGCTACCTGAAGTTCTACTGAGTCTGAAGTGAACCGGTTCTTCTCCCTGGCATTGGCGCTGCTGCTGCTGCTCGGCACCATTCGGGGTGGAGCCACCAGCATCTCCAAATTCGTATCGACCAATCATATCGAGCCGTTCGGATACGCGTTCTGGCAATCACTGGTGGCGGCGCTGGTTCTGACCCTGACTGGCCTGCGGCAAACGGGAAACCTGCCGTCCATCCGGCTTAAGGACGCGAAGTTCTACCTCATGTGCGGATTGGTGGGAACGGCGCTGCCCAACGCGGTGTTTTTCGAGTCGGTACGTCATATCGCTGCCGGCGCCATGGCGGTTCTGTTGACGTTCGTGCCGATCTTCATCTATCTGCTGGTTGTGCTGATCCGTCAGGAGAAGATCGATTTCCTGCGGCTGGGCGGAATTCTCCTGGGTTTCGCGGGCGCCCTGATGATCGCGCTGCAGCGGGTGGACGGAACCCTGACGCTGGACGGCCATGTTCTGTTTGCCATGCTCTGTCCGCTGGGCTACGCCATCATGGGTGTGTACGTCGGCCGATTCCCATTGACAGGGGTGCATCCATTTCACCTGGCTGCGGGAACCCATCTGGTCGCGGTCGCCTTTCTCCTTCCGGTATCGCTGTCAAGCGGTCAATTCCATCCCCTCTGGCACGATTTCGGCCCCCCTGAAGCCATGATGATCGTGCACGGAGTCATGGCGGGCATCTCCTATTCACTGTTTTTCCGTATCATGGAACTCGCCGGCGTCGTGTTCTACAGCATGAGCCATTACGTGATCGCACTGACCGGGGTCGCCTGGGGCTGGCTGATATTCGGTGAAACCCACGGGGCGGTCTTCTGGCTGGCGGTTGTCCTCATACTGCTCGGATTCAGCCTGGTCAACCAGCGTCAGGAAAAGAGCAGGGCGCGCCTTGCCTGATGCCATGAACGGGCATTCCGGCCCGTCTGCGTCGTGGGGCTGCCGGATTCAGGTTTCGGATTCTTCCCCGGCTTCCATGCCGTCTCGGACCACCCAGACCCGGTTACTGTGAAACGTGCTTTGTCCGGCGACATCCGCCAGGCGGTCCGACGTGGTCCGGTTGATCGATTGCATGCCGTCCTCACCCTGCCAGAATCCGTTGGTCGCCACCGCCACACCGGGCAATGTGTC
>JAJDTE010000135.1:0-4245 GCA_022827325.1 Gammaproteobacteria bacterium
GGTGATCCATACCGCCGATGACTGGCATGCCCTGGTCCGGGCCCGGCCAGCGCTGGCTGTGCTGGACAACCTCATTTTCGACGACCCCAGGGGGCGCGAGTTCCGGCGATGGTCCGGCGGCGGGCATGACGGGGAGGATACCTACGGAACCGAAACGGCGGATTTCCTGGCCGCGGCGATCGCTGGCCTGACCGATGCCGGTACCGAGGAGCTCCTGTTGGTCTCGGAGGAAGACAGAATCAGTGACGGATGGCGGGACTGGATGACCCGCCGCGGGTTCGTTGTGCTGCACGACGGCGGGGATTTGGAGGCGGTCAGATGTCGCCGGTGGCGGCTGTCGGAATCCGCAGCAGATGGCAGGGTCGGGTACCGTTACCCAGAGGGACGCCTGCTGAGGCGCGCTGACAGCGCCTCTCCGCGCATTTTCGAGGCCCGGGTGGTATCGCCCCAGGCCGAGGCACTGCTGGCCACTGTGGCGGAATACGTCGCCCAGTATCATGAGTATGACAACCCGGACGATCCGCGGCGGCTGAATATGCGCCAGGACTGTTTCGATGGGATCGTCCGGGCTTCCGGCGATCCGAGAAGCATCCTGGCCGACCTGGAGAATCTCTACGACCTGGTGTCCGGCCATGTGGACTTCGCGGCGCCGTACAGGGAATCCCGGAGAAACCGGATACGGTCGTTGCTGGTGGACGAGGCCGCACAGGCATTTGCCGGCGAGGAGGTCGCCCGGCTTTGCGACCGCCTGGAGCAGGTGGAACTGCGGGTGATCGAGGCCGAATCCCGTTCCCTGAATATTCCACGGGAAACTGACCACCGATTCCACACGAAATTGACCACCGATTCCACGGGAAACTGACCACTGATTCCACGGGAAATTGACCACCCTGGAAACCGGGGTTTTCCACCCCACGGAGCTGCGCGGCGCAGGATGACAACCGGTATGGTGCCTCCCTTTTCAATGAGGAGGCCTCATGCCAAACAAGAGAGTATCCATGCGCAAGATCAGGGAGGTTCTCAGGCTGCACGCGCAGGGCCTGAGTAACCGGCAAATCGGCAGAATCTGCGGGCTGTCCCACAACACAGTCAGCAGTTACCTCACCCGGCTGGAAGCGGTCGGCCTCGATTGGCCGCTGCCGCCAGAGCTGACCGAGGCTGATCTGGAGCGACGAATTTACCCACCGCCGCCGCAGCCCGGTCGGCAGGCCAGGGAACGCGGCGTCCCCGACTGGGAGCGGATCCATCTAGAACTCCGGCGCAAGGGCGTGACCCTGCTCCTGCTCTGGTACGAATACCGGGACCGGCACCCCGGGGGATACGAGTATTCCTGGTTCTGCCGGCACTACCGAAAATGGGCCGGGAAGCTGGATCTGGTGATGCGGCAGGACCACAAGGCGGGGGAGAAGCTGTTCGTGGACTACGCCGGCATGACGGTGGGGATCATCGATCCATCCACGGGAGAGCAGCGTCAGGCCCAGGTCTTCGTGGCGGCACTGGGGGCCTCGGGGTACACCTATGCCGAGGTCACCTGGACCCAGGGGCTGGAGGACTGGATCGCGTCCCACCAGCGCTGCTTTGAGTATATTGGAGGCGTTGTCGAACTGGTCGTGCCCGACAACCTCCGGTCCGCGGTGAAGAAGGCCCACCGGTACGAGCCGGACATCAACCCCACCTACCAGGACATGGCGGAGCACTATGGCCTGGCTGTGCTGCCCACGCGAGTCCGGCGGCCGAGGGAAAAGGCAAAAGTCGAACTCGGTGTGCTCCTGGCGGAGCGCTGGATCCTCGCGGTCCTGCGCAACCGGCAGTTCTTCTCCCTGCGGGAAGTCAACACCGAGATCAGGCGGCTGCTGGACAAACTCAACAACAAGCCGTTCCAGAAGCTCCCCGGCAGCCGCAGGGAACTCTTCGAGCAGATCGACAGGCCGGCCCTGAAACCATTGCCCCGGGAGCCCTACGAGTTCGCCGAGTGGAAGAAGGTGCGTGTCCACATGGACTACCACGTGGAGTACGACAGGCACTACTACTCCGTTCCCTGCGCACTCATCGGCATCGAGCTCGACCTGAGGGCCACCGCCAGGACCGTCGAATGCCTGCACCAGGGACAGCGGGTCGCGAGCCACCGGCGCTCCCATCTGCGGGGCAGGCACACCACCGCTCCCGAGCACATGCCCGAGAAGCACCGCAGGATGGGGGAATGGTCACCGGAGCGCCTGATCGCATGGGCCGGAAAGGCCGGCCCCGACACCGCGGCGCTGGTCGGGAAGATGATGGCCTCACGCCGGCATCCCCAGCAGGCCTTCCGCGCCTGCCTGGGAATCATGCGCCTCGGCGAATCCTATGGCAACGAGCGGCTCGATGCCGCCTGCCGGCGAGCCCTGTCCCTGAACACCCTCAGCTACCGGAGCGTCGAGTCGATCCTCAAGAACGGACTCGACCAGAAAAAAACTGAGCCCGTCCAGGAGTCCATCCTTCCGGATGACCATGGGAATGTCCGGGGCGCCTCCTATTACCACTGATCACTTCACTTCAACGACAAACGGAGAAACCGACATGTTGAACCATCCCACCCTGGACAAGCTCCAGAAACTGAAACTCACCGGCATGGCCGCGGCCCTCGCCGACCAGATGAGTGTAACCGACATCGACGAACTCGGCTTCATGGAGCGCCTCGGGCTCCTCGTCGACCGGGAGGCCACCGAGCGGGAGAGCCGGCAACTCACCGCCCGCCTCCGGCGGGCCCGGCTCAAACATGGCAACGCCGCCCTGGAGGACGTTGACTACCGCAGCCCCCGGGGACTGGACAAGCGGCTCATGCAGTCCCTGGCGTCCTGTCGGTGGGTGGCGGAAAAGCTGAACATCCTGATTACCGGGCCCACCGGCGTAGGTAAGACGTGGCTGGCATGCGCCCTGGCGCAGAAAGCCTGCAGGGAACGGCATTCCGCCCTGTATGTCCGCTTCCCGGCGCTGCTGCGGAACCTGGCCATCGCCAAGGGGGACGGACAGTATCCCAAACTGCTGGCCAGCCTTGCCAGGGTCGATGTCCTGCTGATCGACGACTGGGGCCTTGAGACCATGAACACGGAGAACCGCCGCGACCTGCTGGAACTCCTTGAGGACCGGTACGGAGCCCGCTCCACCCTGATGACCAGTCAGTTGCCCGTGGAAAACTGGCATGAAGCGGTTGGAGATCCGACCCTCGCGGACGCGATCCTCGACCGGCTGGTACACAACGCCTACCGGATCGATCTGAAGGGAGAATCCATGCGAAAGAAGAAATCGGGGGTCCTGGCCGGATCCGGGGAGTCGGACTCATGACAGGCAGGACGGGGCGGAAAGATGGTTGGCGACCCCGTGGAGGTCGAGTTGACCACCGCCTGCCCACCGGCTTGCGTGGGGGAGGGACGCTGCCCGTGGACAGCCCGTGGACAACTCGCCCTGTACCTGCGGGGAAATCCGAAACTGGAAATGCCGAAGTGTGTGGCGTAAGATTCCCGCCGCTTCCGCAACCGGGCCGGAGGGAGTGAGTCCTTCAGTCCGATGACCGTTGCGTCGCTACGCTCCGATGGGGGTGGAAACACCTTGGTCCAGGGTGGTCAATTTACCGTGGATTGGGTGGTCACTTTGAGCGTGGAATCGGTGGTCAGATTCCGTGGAATAACCATTTCCCTCTGTTATCAAGATCAATTCCCTCGTATACCTCTGCAGTGCCTCCAGATCGAGGGTTGTCGGGATAATACAAAAATCTTCTTGTAAGTTGCTGAGGAGGCAAGTCTAGGTTGGATAAAAATTGATTGCTCGTTATTCAAGAATTGTACATAAAACAAATCTTGGTTTGTTGTCGGACACAGACAGCTATTGGAGAAGTTATGCCGGGAAATTAGTACAAATATACTTCGAATAGAAGGGAGTCGGTCAATTCCGGGCGCATAGGTAACAGATTATTCCGGCAGCGGGCGGTGCGCGCCTGTCACGATCGGAGTAATAAGAAGGCCTGCACGACCCCGGGGTTCGTGCAGGCCGTATTTCCCGAACGGGGGTTGGTTGGCCGTCAGTCAGGCAAGCCAGACAAACTCCGGAAATTCAAGGGCGCCCATTTGTCCCAGCGGGACCTTCGGTACACCCATGACGTTTTCGGAAATCGCGTCATTGATGTTGGTGAACGCAGGAATCACCATGCCACTGCCTTCGTGGATCAGGGTCTGCATTTCGCACATCATGCTATGGCGGTTCGTCGCGTCG
>JAJDTE010000029.1:0-14059 GCA_022827325.1 Gammaproteobacteria bacterium
TTCCAACACCCCGGACGACGGTACCGTGCTTGAGACCGGGATGGTGCTGACACTGGAACCCGGCATGGTGTTCGCGCCGGGCCGGGAGATGGTGCACGAGGAGAACATCGTGATCACGGCGGACGGGGCGGAATGGCTGACCCCCCGGGCCGCGGAAGAACTGCCGGTCATTGCGGGATGAGACGCGGTCCCGGAAATTCCCCAGTCTTCGCCCCTGCCGGCGCCGGACCGTGCTGAAGGTCACCCTGATCAGCGCCGTGCTCACGGCCCTGGCCGTCTGGGTCCATTACGAGGGACTGCGGTTCATGGGGGACCGGCTGCTGCTCCTGACGCGGCGCCGGCGGATCCACCTGCTGCTGGCGGTATTCGGCGCCCTTGCGGCGCACGTCGTGGAAATCTGGCTGTACGGACTCGGGTTCTACCTGGTGCTCAGGGACGGGTCCATGGGGGCGCTTGTCGGGGCGGAGGGAACGCTCCTCGACTGCGTGTATTTCTCCATCAGCAATTTCACCAGCCTCGGCATGGGTGATCTGCAGCCCGTCGGTCCGGTGCGTTTCATCGCCGGTTTCGAGACCCTCACGGGACTTGTCCTCATCACCTGGACGGCTTCCTTCCTGTTCCTGGAAATGCAGAAGATCTGGACCCGCGGGAACGGGCGGTGACCAACTTCAGGCCGGGAGCTTCGTCAGCTCGGCAGCGACCCGGTCGCCGAATTCCTCGGTGCTCACCATGGTGATGTCGGACCCGGGCTTGGAGATGTCCGGGGTGGAATAGCCTCCGGCAAAGACCTGCTGCATCGCCTGCCACAGGTTCTTTGCCTCCCGGTCCATGCCAAAGCTCATCTCGAGCATCATCGCCACGGAGCCGATCATGGAATAGGGGTTGGCGATGTTCTTTCCGGCGATGTCCGGCGCAGACCCGTGGGATGGTTCGTAGTAGGACTTATCCGGTCCCAGGCAGGCGGAGGGCATCAGGCCGAGCGAACCGAGGATGCCGCCGCCCTGGTCGCTCAGGATGTCGCCGAACAGGTTTTCCATCACCATGACGTCGAATTCCGTGGGTCGCAGGCACAGGTGGGTGGCCGCGGCATCCACCAGCATGTGGTTCACCTCCACGTCCGGGAAATCCACGGAGACCTCATCGACGATGTCGGTCCACAGCATGCTGGACTTGAGCACGTTGCTCTTGTGTACGCTGTGCAGCTTCCGCCGCCTTTTCCGGGCGGTCTCGAACGCCACCAGCACGATCCGGTGGATCTGGTTTTCGTCGTACTCCAGGATTTCCCTGGCGTAGCGCAGCCCCTCGGTGTTCACTCCGGCTTCCTTCTCGCCGAAATACAGGCCTCCCACCAGCTCGCGGATGATCATGATATCGATCCCGTCACCGATGATCTCGGGCCTTAAGGGAGAGAAGTGGGCCAGGAACCCCGGCAGGTAGACCGGGCGGAAATTGGCGAAGGTGTCGTAGCGGCGGCGCATCATCAGGAGTCCCTTTTCCGGCGACTGGTCCGGGGGAATCTGCCTGGACTCGGCGTGGCCGAGTCCGATGGTGCCCTTCAGGATGGCGTCCGCCGCATCACACAGTTCCTCGGTTTCCGCGGGCCAGCAACTGCCGGTGGAAAACCAGGCCGAGGCGCCGAAGGCGGCCGGTATCAGTTCGAATCCGATTTCGGTATGCCGGGAGGACACGACCTCAAGGATCTTGACCGCCTCGGCCATGATCTCTTCGCCGATTCCGTCGCCGGCGAGCAGCGCGATTCGGTATGTGTTCATCTGTCCCGGTTCGGGAAGGGGTGCCCGGGGAGAGAGATCAGTTCCAGCGGGGCTTGCGTTTCTCGATGAACGCGTCCACTCCCTCGATGGCCTCGTCCATCATCATGTTGCAGGCGATGGTTTCGGTGGCGTCGGCGTAGGCTTCGTCCAGGGGCTGGTTCAGCTGCCGGTAGACCAGTTCCTTGCCAAGGCGGACCACCCGGGGAGGATTCCGGCAGATGTTGTGCGCCAGTTCATTGACGCAGTCGTCCAGTTCACCGGATTTGCAGACCCGGTTCACCAGCCCGCACTCCAGGGCCGTTCTCGCGTCGATGAATTCCCCGGTCAGAAGCATCTCCATCGACTGTTTCAGCGGAACGTTGCGCGTGAGGGCCACGGCGGGCGTGGAACAGAAAAGGCCAAGCCGGACACCGGAGACGGCAAACGTCGCTTCCTCCGCCGCCACCGCAAGATCGCAGCCGGCCACCAGTTGGCAGCCTGCCGCGGTGGTCATGCCATGGACCCGGGCGATGACCGGCTGGGGCAGGGCAACGATCCGCTGCATGATTTCGCTGGACCGGCCGAACAGGCGGCGCTGGTGGTCGAGATCCTCGTGGGCCCGGGCCTGCTTGAGATCGTGGCCGGCGCAGAACGCCTTGCCGGTTCCCGCCAGTATGACCACGCGGACCGAGTCATCGGCGGCGACACGGTCAAACGCGGCCAGCAGGTCATCGAGCAGTTCGCCGGTCATTGCGTTGAACTGGGTCGGCCGGTTGAGCGTCAGGGTACGCACGCCCTCCCGGGTGGATTCGAGAAGAACGGAATCTGTCATGGGTCTGTCACTGTCATGTTCGGGACGGATCGGGCGCAGCGCTACTGGGACGCCTGGATCATGTATTCCACCGCGGCGCCGACCTGTTCGTCCGTGAGCGACGCGTAGCCGCCCCTGGCTGGCATGACGCCCGTGGCCCCCTGGAAGCCGTTGATCGCATGGTCAAGCAGGACTTCCAGCCCCTGGGCGATTCTCGGCTCCCAGGTGGGGATGTCGCCAATCGTCGGCGAACCGGCCACGCCGGTGTTGTGGCAGGCGAAACAGGCGGTGTTGTACACGCTTTCACCGTTCACGGGACCCGCGGCGGCGACCTCGGTGGTTGCAGTGGCCGCGGTCGCCGCCGCCTCGGCCCTGGCCGCCGCGGCCTCTTCCTCGGACATGATCTTCAGGCTGCCCACGGCGCCGATCCGCTTGGCGAGGGATTCGGCGCTGTTGTGGTCTGAGATTGCGAGACCGGGGGAAATCAGGGCGCTCGCTGCAAACAGTGCAATCACACGGCTTTTCATTGGTATGCAGGTCAAATATCGGAGGCCGGGATTATACCCGACAACCGGAAGGCGTCGGCCATGGAATGGTGCTCTTTTGGTACTGGCACGGGTCCAGTATTTGGACTATCATCCTTTAGTCGGTATGCCGGAATCCTGCCGGCTGTCGACCTCGTGGCGGTGATTGCGGACGGTCATTTGAATAGCGTGTCGTGTGATGGTGTCTTGTGTGGTTGAACGCCGTTTGCCCCTGAATCGGCCGAAGCATTTCGCTGATATGGCCGAACTCCCACCTGACCTCCGCGAATCCAGAAAAAATCAATTCAATATTAATCACTTAGGAGGATACCGTGGATAACGAACTAAGTTCGCTTACGACGATATTTACCGAGTTTTACTACTGGGTAACCATACCGTTGATGTTTCTGATACACGTCGGGTTCTGCATGTACGAGGTTGGTGTCTCCCGGCGCAAGAATCACATGCATACCCTGATGAAGAACACCATGCTGATTCCGCTGGTGACCATCACTTTCTTCTTTTTCGGCTGGTGGATCTACTGGGGCTGGCCCAACGGGCCGGGGATAACCGGCGGCGTGGAATGGGAGGCCGGCGCCCCCAACGCGCCCTGGGCGGATACCATGGGACCCCACCTCGGTGACCGGATCACCGGTGTTTTCTGGGCGGCATTCCTGCTGTTCTCCTGGACTGCGGCCTCCATCGTGTCCGGTTCCGTCATCGAGCGCATCACCAATGCCGCGTTCTGGATTCTGGCGGTGGCCATCGGTTCCTTCTTCTGGATCATCGATGCGGCCTGGGGCTGGCACTACGCAGGCTGGATGGTGCAGAAACTCGGCTACCACGATGCCTACGCATCCGGCGTCATTCATGCCATCGCGGGAGGATTCGGCCTAGGCGTCCTGTTCGTGCTGGGTCCCCGCATCGGCCGGTTCCGAGCCGACGGGACGGCGCGCAACATCAATCCGCGCAACCCCTGGCTGGTGACGATCGGACTGTTCCTGATCTATACCGGGTTCTGGGGATTCTACGTGGCCTGCAACGTACCGATCATCGACATGGGCGCCGAGGTGGGCGACGAGGCGGCATTCTTCACCGGCACCAACATCTATCTTGGTCCCACGACCCTGAGCGGAATCACCTTCAACTTCCTGATGTCCCTGGCAGGCGGACTGCTGGCGGGCTACTGGATATCGAAGGGGGACGCGTTCTGGACCTATTCATCCGGTCTTGCCGGGATCATCACCGCCTCGGCGGGTAACGACCTGTACCACCCGATCCAGGCCATGATCATCGCCGTGATCGGCGTTATCTGCGCCTACAAGATGCATTTCTGGATGGAGCGCAAGTTCAAGATCGACGATGCCGTGGGCGCGGTGGCCGTACACGGGTACGCCGGCTTCGTGGGACTCGTCATCTGCGGCTTCGTACTGTGGGGTTATCCGTCCTCACCCTACGAAGGCTATGCCGCCATCAACCCGCTTGGCCAGTTCGTCGGTGCGCTGATCATGTTCGGCCTTCTGGGTTTCCTGCCGGGCTGGATCATTGCCAAGATCCTGCATGGTATGGGAATGCTGCGGATTCCGCCGGAGGTTGAAATCGTGGGCCTGGACAGCCTTGAGCACGAGGTCTACGACTCCGAGGCGGCTGAGATCGAGCAGGCCGAGGCCGATGTGGCCAAAACCCTTAACTGACTGACCGGAGGATAAAATGTCTACTGGTATTGAAGCCTGGAAAAACCTTGCCGAAATCGGGCCGCTCTATCCTTTTGTCGGCAGCGAAGTGATGTGGGTGATTATCGGACTGGTCCTCTGGATCGTCTGGCATGTCCTGCAGATCAGTTCCGAAAAGGAACATCACGAAAAGGCCAAGAGCCATTTCAGCAAGAACTATCGCGGCTAGCGATCTGTTCGGTGTAACGAAAACCCCGGCTCCGGCCGGGGTTTTTTTCGCGGGTCCGTCCGGGGATTCCCAAGGAGCG
Organism: Gammaproteobacteria bacterium; assembly: GCA_022827325.1. Taxonomy (GTDB): domain Bacteria; phylum Pseudomonadota; class Gammaproteobacteria; order Arenicellales; family Poriferihabitantaceae; genus VYFG01. Next base: position 5,068 of record JAJDTE010000029.1, read on the forward strand.
GGCTGCGCCGGTCACACCGGGTAACCTGTTAACATGGCGCGTATGAAAAGCGCCAGTAATGACACCGGCTATCCGACCGCCGAGGAGGCGGAACGCGCCTTCTACAGGGCGTTCGCCAACCTGAGCCTCGGTGAGATGGGCCGGGTCTGGGCGGCGGACGGGGTCGCCTGCATCCATCCGGGCGGCCCCCTGCTCACCGGCAGGGAGGCGGTGCTGGAGAGCTGGGCCAGGATTCTCGGCGCCGGGACGACCCCGGACCTCCGTTACGAGACGGTCCTCATCCAGGCATCCGGGGACCTGTCCACCCACATGGTCCGGGAGACGCTCGGATCGGCGACGGAGCGGGGGGCCGTCGTGGTGCAGGCGGTCAACGTATACCGGCGGCAGCCCGGTGGCTGGCGGATGGTGCTGCACCATGCCACGCCGCCCCGGTCCGGGCAGATACACGGCAAGACGGTTTCGGCGCCGCCCGGGATGATGCAATGACTGCGATATCCGGGTGATCACCCGTCTGGATCACCGCATACCTGTCGAGCAGCTTGTCACTCGTGGCAATGATCCCGGTGGGCCATGTCTGCTCATTCCGGCATGGCAGGGCTCGTCAGGTCAAGATCTTCGGCGATGGTTACGGTACCGGCCATGCAGCCAAATACCGGATGCCTGCCTGAATCCTTTTCAGAAACCCGGGACGAAGGGTCAAGGAGGCCCCGTGGATCATCCTTAACAAAAACCAGGCGCTCACTTGCGATATCAACCCGGGATGTCCTGTAGCCCGCAGCAAGCCAGGAACGGGTCATTGCGTTGTTTGAGGGGTGATTGCTCCACCAGGGCCGGTGCTTTCGGGCCGAAGGAGGGAGACTGGTTCCGATGACAGCCTCGATTTCCTCGAATGTCATCCGGATTTCCCTGAACCCCGTGGATTTTAGATGTTCTTCCAGGGGGTTGTATTTGCACTGGACGCTCACAGTTGATTCCTGCGTAACGAATGTAGTGTTCCTGTATTGCACAGGAACATATGCAGATCAAGACATCCGGTGACCTGGAGACCCTGCAGAAAGACCTTGACGGGTGGCTTCATCAGTACAATACTGAACGGACTCATCAGGGGATGATGCGTTGTGGCCGATCCCCCATGGAAATATTGGAGGATCGCAGGAAAATCTGGCAGGGGAAGTTTGAAGACCAGACTTCAACTGACAGTCGCCCCATCAAACCGGTAACTGTCAGATCAAGTGCCGACTTCTACACGTAACGCATTACATTCTGTTCCCACCCATTGAGGGCACCATGCTGGATTTCGATACCCTGTCAACTCCCGCGGACAAGCTGACCAGGACAACCCGGATACGTCACAATGACCGGTTGGCCGATTTGATTGAACGCGCCGCACTTGCCTTGTCCGTGGACAAATCCACGTTCCTCCGTGCCGTAATCGAGCGTGAGGCAACACGTATCCTCGAACTGCAATCCCGACATACGCTCACTCCGGAGGATGCCAGGGCGTTCGCTGCCGCCCTCGACGCCCCGCCCGCTCCCACAAGGCGGGCCCTGGAAGCGGCCCGAGACTACGGAGCGCGCGTGGTGCAGGCCGACTGAACATTCCCCTGTCAGTATCGAGGCCTTCGATCCGGTTCGACATGTTCGCACCGATTTTGATTGTGGCGGCGTCCGTCCTGGACAACTGCCCCGGTTAATCACAAGGAAACGGTAGGCCAGACGGCCTCCTCATGCATCATAGTATTCAGGAAAGCGAATGGTAATTCCCAACTGGCGGGATGCCATGGCATCATTCTTGATGTGATCAGTGATTGTGGCAAGGCGGAAATTGACTGCTGAAATGCATGATACAAGCGTGGTTTCACGCCGCTTCCCAGCAACCCGCCGCGGTTCCTGCCGCGGTTCCTTGACTCGGCTTTGCTAAATCAAGCATTATCTAATATACGAGAATAAATCGGAAAATGGTGTCCGGGTCCGCCGCGCTGCCGGGTTGGCTGCTGTCAGCAGCAGGTATCCGGAGAGCCGTAACACCTTCGCCACATGATGATCATACCTTCAGTTATCGACCTGGATTTGCCGGACACCTCCCCGCCGGCCGCAATCAACAGGTCATGCGCCATCCCGGTTGTCGCAGCAGCCGCCCTGTTCTGTACCTGGACGATGGCCCCGCTTTCGCTGGCGCAGAACATCGATCCGGAAATCATCCAGGGCGACCGTTATCTTGAGCGGGCGAACACAGAAATCCGGAATATCGATACTGCGGAACTGGAAAGGATGATTGCCGAGGTGCCGGGCCTGGTGATCATCGATGTGCGCGAGGCGGCGGAAATCGCCCGGACAGGCGGCACCATCGATGCGCCCAGGGTGCACAACGTCAGCAGGGGCTGGCTCGAGTTCCGGGTTCCCGAACGGGTGCCGGACAGGCATACGCCCATCGTCACTTTCTGCGGGCTGAATCTGCGCAGTCCGCTCGCGGCCAGGGTTCTCATGGACATGGGCTATACCCATGTCGTCAACTACGAGGACGGCTTTCCCGCCTGGGCGGAGGCAGGCCTTCCCGTGACCACGGACACCTCCCCGGATGGCATGCTGTACACCGCCCCGCTCCGGGTCACGGAGAATGTCTGGTCAGCCATTGGCGCCACCGCACCGCCCACCTACGAGAATTCCGGCCACAACAACAACCTCTCATTCATCATCACCGGGGAAGGGGTGGTGGTGGTCAATGCCGGCGACAATGCCCTGCTGGCGGAATCACTGCATACGGAAATCAGGATGCTGACCGACCAGCCGGTGAAGTACGTGATCCTGGAAAACGGCCAGGGCCATGCCATGCTCGGCTCGAGTTACTGGAAGGCCCAGGGTGCGAAAATCGTGGCCCACGTCGACACCCTTCACGAGATCGAGGAGAACGGGCATGAAATCCTGAACCGGATGCGACTCGGCCGGCGGGACAAGGCTTTCGGTACGGAACTGGCCCTGCCGGACATCACGTTCGAGGATGAATGGGTCGTCGAACTTGGCGGCGAGCGCATCGAGGCGCTCTATCTCGGCCCCGCCCACAGCCCGGGAGACATTTCCGTCTGGCTTCCCGGGCAGAAGCTGGTGATTGCCGGGGACGTGGCCTTCCACGAGCGGCTGTTGCCGGTGATGGAGGACACCGATACCGCCGGATGGATCGAGACCTGGGACGCGTTCGTGGGTCTCGGCGCGGAGATCGTGATCCCGGGGCACGGCGGACCGACCGGCTATGACAGGGTAACCAGGTATACCCGGGACTACCTGGTGTACATGCGCGAACGGATCAGGGCGCTCGTCGAGGACGGCGGCACCCTGCAGGATGCCTACCTCGTGGACCAGAGCCCCTTCAGCCACCTGGACACCTATTTCGAGCTCAAGCGGCAGAATGCCGGTACCATCTTCCGGGAAATGGAATTCGAATTCTGAGCGGAGGGCCCGCCAGGTATTCCTGGTCCGGATTCCGGCCGCCACGGCCCGGGGGTGCCGGCAGCATCGACGGATCGACCAGCCTTTTTCATGCCCCCGTAAACCTGATTCAGGGGGAATGTTTTGCGCCGCATGCGACACCGTCTTGTATCCGTCCCGGGACTGCGTTGATTTAGCCCGGACTCTCGGCTAGTCTCCGGGCAAATCCTCGGATCTCCTTCCGGCCGTGAATGTCCTGTTCATTACCGCCGATCAGTGGCGGGGTCCCTGCCTGTCCATGCTGGGTGATCCGGTGGTGAAGACGCCTTCCCTCGACCGGCTGGCAAGCGAGGGGGCTGTCTTCGTGCACCATTTCGCCCAGGCGGCCCCCTGTGCGCCCAGCCGCACCTCCCTGCATACCGGGATGTACCTGTTCAATCACCGCTGCGTGGCGAACGGCACACCCGTATCCCGGAGCCTGACCAACTGGGCGCTGGAGACGAGGAAGCTCGGATACGATCCTTCCCTGTTCGGATACACGGATACCGCGGCGGATCCCGGGGGCCTGGACCCGTCGGACCCCAGGCTGTCCCATTACAGCGAACCCCTGCCCGGCATCGGAACCCATACGCCGGTGCGTGATGATGTGCCGGTGCCCTGGGTGGAACATCTGGTGCGGCAGGGCTACACGATACCGCGCAAACGCTGGGACCTCTACGGCAACAGGGTGGCCGGCACGACCTGGGCGGACGGGGGTGACCGGGTCCTCCCCCTGGCCATTCGGGGCGAGGATCACGAGACCGCCTACCTGGTCCGCCGCTGCCGGGAATGGATCGATGCCGCCGCCGGGCCCTGGGTAACCCATCTTTCCCTGCTGCGGCCCCATCCGCCGTTCGTGGCCCCGGAACCCTACAACACCCTGTACCCCCCGGCCGGGATCCGGTCCCCGCTCCGCCACGGCGAGCAGGCCCGGGAGGCGGCGGTGCATCCGTACCTCGCGGCCATGATCCGGGACCCGCAGTACGGTGACAACGGCGATCCCAGGCGCCTGGAGGACGCCTGGGCGTCCTACTACGGCCTCATGACCGAGGTGGACGAACACCTCGGCCGGCTGTTCGATTTTCTCCGGGAGCGCGGCCATTGGGACGATACCCTGGTGATTTTCACCTCGGATCATGGCGAGCAGCTGGGGGATCACTGGCTGACCGGAAAACTCGGATTCTTCGACCAGTCCTACCATATCCCGCTCATCGTCCGTGACCCGAGGAATGCCGCCGATGCCAGCAGGGGGGAACGTTTCGACATGTTCACCGAGAACGTGGACATCATGCCCACCATGCTGGACTGGCTGGGAACCGGGGTCCCGTCCCAGTGCGATGGCCGGTCCCTGCTGCCGATCCTGGAGACGGCGGCGACCCCCGCCGGGTGGCGCACCGCGGTACACTGGGAATTCGACTTCCGCCACAACTCCGAATGGCTGCGGGACAGCAATCCGGAAGTCAGCGTCCACCAGTGCCACCTCGGGGTGCTGCGTGACGAACGGTTCAAGTACGTTCACTTTCCCGCCCTGCCGCCGCTGCTCTTCGACCTGCAAAGAGACCCCGGCGAGATGGAGGACGTGGGCAATGAACCGGAATACCTGGGGACCCGGCTCGAGTACGCGGAGAGGCTGCTGGACCTGCGCATGCGGTTCACTTCCCGCGGCCTTTCCGAGACGCTGCTGACCCCGTCGGGTCCGCTGACAAGCGCGGCCCTGCCCTGAAAGGAAACGTCCGTCCGCCCCGGCGCAGCCGGGGTCCGGGGCGGTTTGCGGGCAACACCGGCTGCGCCGCCGTCACGGCCCGGTGCCGGGCCCGGAGATGGCGCGGCCGACCACCGATTGCGGCACAGATGCTTCAGCCGATCCGGTTTACCTGAAAATGGGTAATGCACGAACCGGACCGCTTTGTTATATTGGCCGGCGGCGATGCGGCAAATCGTCACGGGAGGGCGGTGATATGAACATTCAATACAGTCCCGCAGAGACCCTGCGGGAACCCGGTCTCGGCAGCCACTGGCTCGGCCGGGAACGCTACGTGATCCGCGGCGGTGCCATGGTGGTCATTCCCATGCTTCCCGGCGACGTCGTGGAGCTGGTGGATCCCGAGGGATTGCAGCCTGCCCACGTCTTCGCTTTCGATGCAGCCGGGAAGAACCTGACGGGCAACCTGGGGCTGGCAACCAACGCCGACGGCGCCGCGCTCGCGGCCATGCTCCGGTCCGACAGCGCCGGGGCAGACAGGATTCGCCGCCGCCTGGGGGAATTCGGCATCGACCTGGCGGGAGAAGCCGTGGCCGCTGTGCTCGACGGAGAGACCCCGGCGGGCAGCCGGCTGGAATTCACCGTGGCGGAGGAATGCATCCTGATCCTGGGTGCCCCGGGCGAACCCATGTCCGTAGATACGCAGATGCCCCCCACGGACCTCATCGCCTGGGTCAGCCGGGGACGGCCCCAGGTGCCGGTACCGCGTCCCTTGCCGGATCCGCTGGCCGACCCCCTGCAGGATTTCACGGTCAGGGCGTCCACCGCGGCGAGCTACGAGATCAAGGCGGGACAGTATATCCAGGTCCTGGATGTTGATGGCCGGCAGTGCTCCGATTTCCAGTGCTTTGACCTCGCCAAGCTGGACCAGGGGTTGGAACGCTGCCTGGACGCCACCGTAACCCGTACCCTGATGGCGGCCGCATATCCCGGACCGGGCCTGCACTCCAAGTTCTTCGATGCGGATCTGGAGCCGTTGGTGGAAGTCATCCAGGATACCTGCGGGCGCCACGACAGCTTTGGCCTGGCCTGCACGGCCAGGTACTACGACGACATGGGGTATCCGGGACATGTCAACTGTTCCGACAACTTCAATCGCGCCCTGTCGGAATATCCCGTGACACCGAGAAAGGGCTGGATGGCGATGAACCTGTTTTTCAACACGTTCTTCGATGACCATTACCAGCTCTACTCCGACGAGCCGTGGTCGCGGCCCGGGGACTATGTCCTGATGCGCGCGCTCAGGGACCTGGTCTGCGTCTCGTCCTCCTGCCCGGACGACGTCGACGCCGCCAATGGCTGGGTTCCCACCGATATCCAGGTGCGCGCCTATGATGACAGGACGCTGTTCCGGCGCGCCATCGCCTTCCGAAAAACCACCGATGCGGAACCCGTCATGACCCAGGATACCGCCTTCCACCCGGAAACCTCGAAACTCACCCGCAACTTCGTCGAGTACAACGGTTACTGGCTGGCCAACGACTACACCAACCAGGGGGCGATCGAGGAGTACTGGGCCTGCCGCCAGAATGCCGTGATGATCGATCTGTCGGCACTTCGGAAATACGAGGTAGTGGGCCCTGATGCCGAGCAGCTGATGCAGGCTTGCGTACCCCGTGACATCAAGAAACTGTCAGTGGGGCAGGTGGTCTACACCGCGATGTGCAACCCGTCCGGCGGGATGATCGACGATGGCACCATATTTCGCCTGGCCCGGGACAATTTCCGCTGGATCGGCGGCAACGACGGCTCCGGGCTGTGGCTCAGGGAGCAGGCCGAGGAACGGGGGCTCAAGGTGTGGGTCAAGAACAGCACAAGCCAGCTCGCCAACCTGCAGGTCCAGGGACCGAAGAGCCGCGACGTGCTGGAGAAGGTGGTCTGGACCAGGCCGGACCAGGCCAGCGTGAACGAGATGGCCTGGTTCCGTTTCTCCATTGCCAGGATGCCCGACGACAAGGGAATTCCGGTGCTGGTTTCGCGCACCGGCTATACCGGGGAACTCGGCTACGAGGTCTTTTGCCATCCCGACCAGGGCCCCGCGGTGTGGCAACTGATCGCCGGTGCCGGTGAGGAGTTCGGCATCCGGCCCATGGGGCTGGAGGCCCTGGACATCCTGCGCATCGAGGCGGGGCTGATCTTCGCCGACCACGAATTCTGCGACCAGACGGATCCCTTCGAGGCGGGCATCGGGTTCACGGTTCCGCTAAAGACCAAGACCGACGATTTCATCGGCCGGGAGGCGCTGGAGAAGCGCAAGGCCAGCCCCCAGCGCCGGCTGGTGGGCCTGGAGCTGTCTGGCCGGGAACCGGCGGCCCACGGCGACGGCGTGTTCCAGGGGCGCTACCAGGTCGGGCAGATCACCAGTGCCACGATTTCCCCCATCCTCGGCAAGAACATCGCGCTTTGCCGGATGAATGTCGAGTACGCCGGGGAGGGTACGGAAATCGAGGTGGGCAAACTGGACGGCCACCAGAAGCGCATACCCGCCAGGGTCGTTCCCTTCCCGCATTTTGATCCCGCCAAGGAGCGTGTGAAGGGTCACTACTAGGTTGTCCGCGGCCCTCCCGGACCATGCCGGCCAGGTTTCCGGCAAGAACGCCTTGGGACCGCCCGGCGCCTGCGTGAATCCATGCCCCTGAGTGCCCTGGCAGCCGGCTTCATCGCCATCCTGGTCGGGTACGGGGGCTCCGCCGCCATCGTGTTCCAGGCGGCTTCCGTCGCCGGCGCCGATGCCGGCCTGATCGGTTCCTGGATGGGGGCCCTCGGCATCGGCATGGGGGTCACAACCATCGCGCTGTCCCTGAAATACCGGGCGCCGGTCGTCACGGCCTGGTCAACCCCCGGCGCCGCGATGCTGGTGGTTGCCCTGGTGGGCGTGGACCTGTCCGCGGCCGTCGGCGCCTTCCTGTTTTCCGGGGCCCTGGTCACGCTGGCGGGCTATTCCGGATGGTTCGAGCGGATCATGGACCGGGTGCCCCTGCAACTGGCGTCCGCCATGCTGGCCGGGGTGCTGGCACGGTTCGGCATGGACGTCTTCGTGGTCATGCAGTCGGAACTGGCGCTGGTACTGCCCATGTTTGCCGCGTACCTGCTGGTGAAGCGCCTGTCGCCGCGGTACGTGGTGATCCTGGTGCTGTTTCTCGGGATGGGATTGTCCGCGCTCTACGGCCTGTTCCGGTTCGATTCCCTGACATTTGCCCTGGCAAGGCCGGTGTTCACATCGCCGTCGCTGGACCTGGCGGTGATCCTCGGTGTCGGTGTGCCGCTCTTCCTGGTCACCATGGCTTCCCAGAATATCCCGGGAGTGGCCGTGCTGCGCACGTACGGATACGCCCGCGTTCCGGTCTCTCCCGTTGTCGGGAGCACCGGCCTGGTGACCCTGCTGATGGCGCCGTTCGGCGGGTTCGCCTACAACCTCGCCGCGATTACCGCCGCGATCTGCGCGGGCCCCGACGCGCACCCGGACCGGGAAAGACGGTATCTCGCGGGGGTGGCGGCGGGACTCTTCTACCTGGCGGCGGGTGTCTTCGGGGGCACCGTGGCCGCACTGTTCATCGCCTTTCCGGATGCCCTGGTGATCGCCATTGCCGGGATCGCGCTTCTCGGCACCATCACCAGCAGCCTGCTGCAGGCCATGGACGACAGCGCCTGGCGGGAGCCGGCCCTGATCACCTTCCTGGTCACCCTGTCCGGAGTCGACCTGTACGGCGTGGGTTCCGCGTTCTGGGGTCTGGTGGCGGGGGCGCTGGCCATGTGGCTGCTGGGGCG
>JAJDTE010000203.1:0-10642 GCA_022827325.1 Gammaproteobacteria bacterium
ATCGGTGCGGTGGTGCTGCGGAACACCCGGCGCATCCGGCTGTTGCTGAGCAGTGCCTGTCCGTACCAGGGGTTGTTCCGGACGGTGGCCGTTCGCCTGGACACGTCCTGACGGTGATGGAGTGCTGCCCCGGCACGTTGATAAACAATGGGGATGGGGAGAGGTGCGCCCAAAATCCGGAAAACCATCCCTTGAGAGCGGATCACGGAGGGAATACGGACGTTGGAAACCTTGTTGTTGTCCCGGTACCGGCTTATGCCTTACTCCGGCATCGCTTACGAAATATCCGGGCTAGGGTGCCTCACCTGGTTCGTGAAACGCACAGTGCAGGCATTCATTTCGCCGACGCCGACATGGCCAGACTCCGGGCATCCGCATCATGAAAAAGAAACCGTCTGTTCGGGTTAGAATCCCAGCACCGGTCAGTCACCCGACATCTTTCCATGCCGCAGCCCACACGCACCAGGTTCGATACCCTGGCTCTCCACGCAGGCCAGGTACCGGATCCCAGGACCGGAGCCCGTGCCGTACCCATCTACCAGACCGCAAGCTACGTCTTCCGTGACAGCGAGCATGCCGCGTCCCTGTTCAACATGGAAAGGCCGGGGCACGCATATTCCCGGCTGTCCAATCCCACGGTGTCGGTGCTCGAGGAACGTGTCGCCGCACTCGAGGAAGGCGTCGGAGGAATCGCCACCGCCAGCGGCCAGGCCGCACTCCATCTCGCCATCGCCACACTGATGGACGCGGGATCGCATATCGTGTCATCCAGCGCGATTTACGGCGGCAGCCACAACCTGCTGCAGTACACCCTTCCCCGCTTCGGAATTACGTCCACATTCGTGTCCCCCCGGGATATCGACGCGATCCGGGCCGCCATCCGGCCGGAGACCCGGATGATCTTCGGGGAGGTGTTGGGCAATCCGGGAAACGATGTCCTGAACCTGCCGGTCGTGGCCGAGCTGGCCCACGAACATGGCATTCCGCTGGTCATCGATTCCACGTTCACGACGCCCTATCTGATCCGGCCGTTTGATTACGGCACGGATATCATCATGCATTCCGCAACCAAGTTCCTCTGCGGCCACGGGACCGTGATCGGCGGCGTCCTGGTGGACAACGGCCGCTTCAGCTGGGAGCAAAGCGGCAAGTTTCCCACTCTCAGCGATCCCTATGAGGGGTTTCACCAGATGTCCTTCGACGAGGAATCCTCCACCGGTGCGTTTCTGCTGCGCGCGAGGCGGGAGGGGCTGCGGGACTTCGGTGCCTGCATGAGTCCCACCACGGCATTTTATGTGCTCCAGGGGCTCGAGACGCTTTCGGTCCGCATGGACCGCCACGTGGCCAACACCCGCAGGGTGATCGAATTTCTCCAGGAGCAGGAAGCGGTGGAGGACGTCAGTTACCCGGAATTGCCGGAACATCCGGACTATCACCTTGCCCAGTCGCTGCTGCCGCGAGGGGCGGGCGCGGTTTTCAGCTTCACCCTCAAGGGCGGCCGCGAAGCCGGGAGGGTATTCGTCGAGAGCCTGCAGATCTTCTCCCATCTTGCCAACGTTGGCGACGCCAAGAGCCTGGTCATCCACCCGGCAAGCACCACCCACTACCGGATGAGCGAGGCCGACCTGCTGGAAGCCGGCATCAGCCCCGGCACCATCCGTCTTTCCATCGGCCTCGAGGACGCGGATGACCTGCTGGAGGATCTTTCCCGGGCGATTCACCGGTCCCGCAAGGCGGCTTCCTGAACACACCGGCGACGATGAAACTGAGCCTGGAACAGCAGCGGTACTATGCCTACACGGCGTCGAGGGAGGTGGACCCCGCCCTTGATACCGTGATCTTCGTCCACGGGACCGCCATGGATCACTCGGTGTGGTGTCACCAGAGCCGGTTCTTCGCCTACCATGGATACAATGCCCTGGCCATTGACCTGCCGGGTCATGGACAGAGCGATGGGGACTCCATGGACAGCATAGAGGGTTACGCCCGATGGCTGAACGAATTGATGGGCCTGGGGCTTGGCCGTCGGCATCACCTTGTGGGTCACAGCATGGGCGCGCTGATCTGCCTCGAGGCCGCCGGCGATCGCCACGCCAAGGCGCCGCCGCTGGCATCGCTTTCACTGGTCGGGTTCTGTTTCCCCATGACGGTTGCGCCGGTTCTCCTGGATGCCGCCAGGGACCGGCCGGAAGAGGCCTATGCCATGATGACACAGTGGAGTCATGCGTCTCCCATCGGCGGGGAACCCAATCCCGGGTTCTGGTCCACCGGCAACCAGTACCGGCTGATGGAAAACAGCCGCCACGGGGCGGTGTTTACCGACCTCACCGCCTGCACCACCTACCAGGGTGCACCGGGAGCCCTGGAGGGGACGAACTGCCCCATCCTGTTCCTGAGCGGCATACAGGACCGGATGGCGCCCTGCAAGCTGGCGAAGAGGACGGCGGATGAGCATCCCGGCGCCGAGATCGCCCTGCTGCCTGACTGCGGGCACAATCTGATGTCGGAAAGCCCCGATGGTGTGCGGGATGCATTGATCAGGTTCATCCGTGAAAATCCATGATCCCCTACAAGGACGAGAATCCCACCCACCATGTCCCCTGGGTTACCTACAGCCTGATCATCCTGAACGTGCTCGTCTGGGTGCTGGTCCAGGGTATGGGCACCCAACCCGCCCTGGTGGAGTCGGTCTGCCGGTTCGGTGCCATACCGGGCGCCTTGCTGGACGCCGCGCAGGACTGGACCGGCGCCGCCGGCTATTGCCCGCCGGTCTCCCAGGGCTGGTTCAATGTCATCAGTTCCATGTTCATGCACGGCGGCTGGCTGCACCTCATCGGCAACATGTGGTTCCTCTGGATCTTTGCCGACAATATCGAGGACGCCTTGCGGCCCTTCCGCTTCATCGTTTTCTATCTCCTCGGCGGCATCGCGGCAGTGGCCGCCCAGATGGCTGCGGACCCGGGGAGCATGGTTCCCATGGTGGGTGCCTCGGGCGCGATCGGCGGCATCATGGGCGCCTATGCACGGCTGTATCCCCGGGTGCCCGTCCATATCGCAATCATCCTCGGCTATTTCGTGATGCGGCGCACCATCCCCGCCGTCTGGATGCTGGGAATCTGGCTGGCGCTGCAGGCCCTGAGCGCCTTTGCCACCATCGGTGCGGGCCAGCAGGGGGGGATCGCGTTCTGGGCTCATATCGGCGGCTTCGCGGCAGGGTTCCTGCTGATCCGTCTGTTCCACATTCCCCGGTCGACTCCCGGACGGGAGGTATGAGCCATGAATAGTGCGGACAGGATTCTGTTGCCCAGATGGACGATCCCGGTCGCCGGGGGGGAGAATTCCGACCCTGCCACGGTGCTTGAGGACCACGCCGTCGTCATTGTCGGGGACCGTATCGCCGAGGCGGGCGCACGTTCGGAGGTGCTCGGCGCCTGGGAATCCGCCGAGATGGTGGAGCTGGATGACCACGTCCTCATCCCCGGACTGGTCAATGCTCATACCCACGCCGCGATGACCCTGCTGCGCGGATTCGCGGACGACCTGCCGCTGATGCAATGGCTGTCCGAGTACATCTGGCCGACCGAAGCCCGCTGCGTGGACCGGGACTACGTGGCTGTGGGCACCGACCTTGCCATGCTGGAGATGATTCGCGGCGGCACGACATGTTTCCAGGACATGTATTTCTTTCCCGACACGGTGGCCGCCCGTGCAGAAGCGGCGGGCATGCGTGCAACCGTGGGAATGATCGCGATCGAGTTTCCCACGGCATGGGCCGCCACGCCCGAGGAATACATCCAAAAAGGTCTGGAAACCCGGGATGCACTGCGGCATTCCAGGCTGGTGAATGCGGCCTTCGCCCCGCATGCCCCCTATACCGTCAGCGACGGGACCCTGGAGAAGATCGCCACCCTGGCGGAAGAACTGGACTGCCAGGTGCACATGCATGTTCACGAAACCGAGCACGAAATCAGCGAATCCGTCGCCCGCTTCGGCGTCCGCCCGCTGGAGCGGCTGGACCGGCTTGGACTGGTGAGTCCGCGTCTCGCGGCGGTCCACATGACCCAGTTGCTGGACATGGAAATCGAGTCCGTCGCCTCCCGCGGGGTCAGCGTGATCCACTGCCCCCAATCCAACCTGAAGCTCGCAAGCGGGATGTGCCGGGTGGCGGACCTGCTTAGGGCGGACGTCAATGTCGCCATCGGCACCGACGGCGCCTCCAGCAACAACGATCTGGACATGCTGTCCGAGATGCAGACAGCGTCCCTGCTGGCCAAGGGCATCGCCGGCGACCCTTCCGCCATGAACGCGGCGCAGTCTCTCTGGGCGGCCACCATGGGCGGTGCCCGCGCGCTCGGCATGGAAGACCGGATCGGGTCCATAGAACCCGGAAAGCTCGCCGACCTGGTGGCCATCGATCTATCCGTTGCCAGATCCCTGCCGGTCTACCACCCGCTCAGCCAGGTGGTCTATGGCTGTGCGGGCGACCAGGTCAGCCATGTCTGGATCGGCGGATGCCAGGTTCTCGACAGCGGTACGTTCACCCGGCTGGAAGAAGACCGTGTTCTCGCCGATGCAAGACAGTGGGGTTTGAAGATCGCCCGCAAGCCCCCATCCTCCGGATCATGAGTGCACGAGTCCAGGCAGACGGGATCCCGCACGAAAACGTGGATGCGGCGGAGATCGACAAGTTCGAGGAACTTGCCAGCCGATGGTGGGATCCGGAAAGCGAGTTCAAGCCGCTGCACCTGATCAACCCCTTGCGCCTGGGATTCATCAATGCGCGTACGCCGCTTCATGGCCTGCGCGTCGTGGATGTGGGATGTGGGGGCGGAATACTGAGTGAGGCCATGGCCCTGGCGGGCGCCAGCGTCACGGGCATCGACATGGGCGAGGCCCCGCTCAAGGTGGCCAGGGCGCACGCCATGGAAAGCGGCGCAGAACTGGAATACCGGAAGATGACGGCCGAGGCGCTGGCCGAATCGGACGCGGGCGCGTACGACGTCGTTACCTGCATGGAAATGCTCGAGCATGTACCGGACCCCGCCAGTGTCGTGTCGGCCTGCGCCGCCCTGATCAGGCCCGGCGGTTCGGTGTACTTCTCCACGATCAACCGGAATCCGAAATCGTTTCTCTTCGCCATCCTGGGCGCGGAATACGTTTTCGGGATTCTGCCAAGGGGCACACACCAGTATGAGAAACTGATCAGGCCATCGGAACTGTATGGCTGGTGCGAACAGGCCGGCATCCGGATCACGGAACTGACCGGCATGCACTACAATCCCCTGCTCCAGCAATACCGGCTGGCGCCCGGTGTGGACGTGAACTACATCGCCCACGCAGTTGACGGCTGAGCGGGACGCCATGGGCGGGCAACCATGCCGGATACCGGACGCAGTGCTGTTCGACCTGGACGGCACCCTGCTGGACACCGCGGGGGACCTGGTGGCCGCACTCAATACGATTCTGGACGAGGACGGACGCCCGCCGGTGCCACTCGATACGTTTCGCCCCTGGGTATCCCAGGGCGGACTCACACTGGTCAGCATGGCCTATGGGCTGCCGAGGGAGAGCGAAGAGGCACAGGCATTGTGGCAACGCTACCTGGTCGCCTACGAGTCCGACATCAGCCGCCACTCCCGCCTGTTTGACGGCCTGGAGGGAATCCTGGCCGGCCTGGAATCCGGGTCCCGGCCATGGGGAATCGTCACCAACAAGCCCACCTACCTTACGGACCGGCTGTTGCGGGAACTGGGCATGCGGGACCGGCCCGCCTGCATGGTCTGCAGCGACACGGCTCCTCGCAGCAAACCCTGGCCGGATCCCGTATTGCTGGCCTGTGAAATCATGGGAGTGTCTCCGGAAAGAGCCCTCATGGTCGGTGACGATGAGCGGGATGTGGTCGCGGCAAGGGCCGCAGGGGCGGACGCAGTGGTCGCGGCCTGGGGGTATATCCGTCCGGACGATGATCCGGCCACTTGGGGGGCGTCAGCCATACTGCCCCGGCCGGCGGCTCTTCGGCCGTGGGTCGGGTAGACCTGCTGGAGGGTGACATGACGATTTATCTCGGCACGCCCGCGGAAGCGCAATACTGGTGCCGGGAACAAAGGAAGGGGGGGCAATCCGTGGGCTTCGTTCCCACCATGGGGGCATTGCACGACGGACACCGTTCCCTGGTTGAACGGGCGGTGGCGGAAAACGGGACCACCTGCGCCAGCATCTTCGTCAACCCGTTGCAGTTCAACAACCGGGAAGACCTGGACAAGTATCCCCGCAGCCTGGAGGAGGACCTGGCCATCCTCGATGAGGTCGGCTGCAAGATGGCGTTTACCGGCTCGCTGGAAAGTTTCTTTCCCGAAGCCGGGGATGCGGACCGCATCCCGCCGGTGGTGCCCTTGCCGGCCATCGCGGGCCTGGAGGCGGCATTCCGGCCCGGACACATGGAGGGCGTACAGGCCATCGTCGAGCGCCTGTTTCGTACGGTGGGTCCCTGCCGCGCCTATTTCGGGGAGAAGGATTTCCAGCAAAGCCTGCTGGTGCGGCAGGTTGCCGCCGGGATGAATGCAATCGAGGTCGTCGTGTGTCCCACGGTCCGAGAATCCGGGGGACTCGCCATGTCGTCCCGCAACCGCCGGCTGGACGCGGCGGAACGGGAACTGGCCCTGGCGCTGGTCCGGGCTCTGCGGGCTGCCGCAGGGGCATGGCACGGCGGGCAGAGAGATCCCGAGGTACTGGAGGAACTGATGCGGGGCATGCTGTCGGTCCCCGGAATCACCACGGACTATGCCGCGGTGCGCGACCCGGAAAACTGGACCGCCGGAACGCCCGCGGGTCCGCTGCAAAAGGGCCGGGCCCTGGTGGCGGCCTGGGTTGGGGGCATCCGCCTGATCGACAACCTCGACCTGGACGCGGCCGGAGCGCATTCCTGAACCGTCCGGCCGGCATTCCGGGGTGAAGGACCCGTGACTGTCCGCCGTCGCATCCGGATGGTCTGCTGCTAGAATCCGCCACTCCCAATCACACGGTCCCATCTTCCGAGTCATGCGCCGAATACCGTTTGCGAACCTGTGTTGCAGTGTCTTTGCGCTGGTGTCCCTGCCGATCCATGCGCTCCAGATTCCCCTGGAGGCAGGCCCCTGGCAGATCCTGGGATACCGCGGCATTCCCGTCAACGAGGTCGATTTTTCCGGGGACGGCATGGAGATCGGGGTGAACGGTTCCGCCAGCGCCATCGTCTACCCGCTGAAGGCAGCCGGCAGATACGGCAGGCTGCATGTCGATGCGGTCATCCATGGCCGTGTGGACCTCGGTGACAATGCCCAGGGCGAAAAGGGAGGGGATGATTTCCGCCTGCGCGTGGGGCTTGTCTATGCCGGCGACAAGACCCTGAATTTCTTCCAGCGCACGGTGGCTCCCAAATGGATTCGGACCCTGTATTCCCTGGCGCCGAAAGGGTCCGGGATCAGCCGGGTGGAGTTCTACAACACCTGGCAGGACCCCGTACTGGACGGTCGGGAGCGTGCCCATCCCACCACCGCCATCTGGCGCGAGCATTTTGTCCTGAAGACCGATGCCGCCGGCCGGGTGAACCAGGCTCTGGCAATCCCCACCGATGCGGATATCGTGGCGGTGTGGCTCAGCTCTGACGGGGATGATACCGGATCATCCTACCGCGTTCGCATCGATTCCCTGTCCCTTGATCCCGCCTGATCATGCAGGGTCCGCGCCTCCCTACCGCCGGGCAGGCGCCGGCGGCGGGCCAGAGCCCGGTTGCTTTCCGCAGGACCCGGCCATATCCTTGGGCCCATGAAGGGGCAACGGCATACCGGACCGGACTGGCCGTATCCGGCGGCCGCGACGATCATGCGCATCTGCCCGCCCATGGCCCGTCATAGGTGTCCCTCTCCGGGCCGGCCAACAGCCCCGGGGCGTGCCGTGGTCTCCAGCCTGCTTCTCCGCGCTCGGCAATCGGCCCATCCCGGTGGGTTGATTTCCGGTGCAATCCAACACACAGGCCGTCGATGGATGAACTGATTATTCGAAACGGATCGGTTATCGATGGATTAACCCCCGCCAGAACTACCCGAACGATCGCGGTCTCCGGGTCCCGGATTCATCCACTGGAACAACTGGATAACCCCGACACCGCCGACACGATCGATGCGGAACACCTGGTAGTGGCGCCGGGATTCATTGATGTCCACACGCACGATGACCGGCTGGTGATGTCCGACCCTGCCATGACGCCCAAGGTGAGCCAGGGGGTCACGACGGTGATTACGGGAAACTGCGGCGTAAGCCTTGCCCCTCTTTGCGGAGTCGAACCGCCTCCCCCGCTGAATCTTCTGGGTGACGGCAACGACTTCAGGTATTCGACGATGCTCGAGTATCGAGACGCCGTGGAGAGATTTCCACCCGCCATCAATCTCGCCATGCAGGTGGGTCACTCCACCCTGCGGGCCGCGACCATGGATGACCTGGAAAGGCCGGCCACCGCGGACGAGATCGGGCGGATGGGCGAGTTGCTGGATGCCTCCATGGCGGCCGGGGCAATCGGCATGAGCACCGGCCTTGCCTATGCGCCTGCCGCCCATGCACCCACGGAGGAGGTGATCGCCCTGGTTTCGCGACTGAAGGCCCACAACGGTATACACACAACGCACATGCGCAATGAGGAAGGTGCGGTGCTTGAATCCGTGGAAGAGACGATCCGGATCGGCAAGGAGTCTGATGTGCCAGTGGTGATTTCCCATCACAAGGCCGGTGGCAAGGCGAACTGGGGCAAGACCCGGGAAACGCTCCGGCGAATATCGAAGGCGCAGCAGGTCCAGAGTCTCAACCTGGATGTCTACCCCTATATCGCCAGTTCCACGGTGTTGATGGTCGAATTCATCGAGCGGGCGGAGCGGATCATCGTGACCTGGTCGAAATCCCATCCCGAAATGAACGGCAGGGATCTGGCGGACATTGCCGGGGAATGGGGTATGGACCTGTTTGATGCAGCCGACAGGCTGCAGCCGGCCGGGGCCATCTATTTTCAGATGCACGAGGATGATCTGCAGCGGGTGCTGCGGTTTCCGGATGCCATGATCGGGTCCGACGGGCTGCCCCATGACGAGGTGCCCCATCCGCGGCTGTGGGGGACTTTTCCCCGGGTGCTCGGGCACTATTGCCGCGACCTGGGGCTGTTCACCCTGGAAGAGGCGGTGCGGCGGATGACCAGCGTGCCGGCGAAGGTGTTCGGATTGAAGGACCGCGGGGTCATCCGGGAAGGGGCGATCGCGGATCTGGTGATTTTCGATCCCAGGACCATCATCGACTCCGCTACCTTTGAGCGCTCCAAGGTGCCGGCGGAGGGGATCCATACGGTTATTGTGGGGGGCGAGATTGTCTGGCAGGACGGAAAGCCTACGGGAAGAAGACCCGGGCAGGTGCTGGAAAGGGTGGTGGCGTAGCCGAATGCGCGGGCAGGCTTATGTGTAGAAGTCGGCATTTCATCTGACAGTTCTGCCCAAATCAGCGGATCAGGAATGAAACTCTGGACGATTATCTGGAACCGGTAGTTTTCGGTTTCAATCTGCTGATTTCGGCCGCCTTATCTCCTATGAATTTTTCAGCTTGTCCTTACAGAATTCTGGTTGTCCAATACTGTTTTTCCATCACCTTTCAACTCCTTACCCTGTGATACCATGATTAGATACAGTTTCATGACTACAGTTTGTGAAACAGGTTGTCTTTGCTCTTCTATCAGCTCAATAAGTCCATCAAGAAGGATAATGAGAATGTGTGGAATGGGGCTGGAAAATCATGCACGATGGGTTAGAAGATGCAATATCCGTTCTACCATGGGCTCATCCCAAGATTTCTTGAACGTAGTTTCGGATGTTAACCAAGTTTGCAGTCTTCATAAGCAAGTTAACACTCCATGGCCAAACAGACAAACAATGCAGAAACCGATCTCGGCTTCGAGGCGCAACTCTGGGCCGCGGCGGACAAGCTGCGCGGTAACATGGAGCCGTCCGATCACAAGCATGTCGCCCTTGGCCTGATCTTTCACAAGTACATCTCCGACGCCTTTGAGGCCTAACGGGCGGATCTACTCGCAGAAGAACTGGCCGATCCTGAAGATCCCGAAGAGTATCTCGCCGAGAACGTGTTCTGGGTTCCGAAGGAGGCCCGCTGGTCACATCTGCAGGCAAGGGCTAAACAGACCACGATCGGCAAGGACATCGACGATGCTATGCTGGCGATCGAGGCCAGGAACGCTTCACTCAAGGGCGTTTTGCCCAAGGACTACGCTCGTCCGGCGAAATCCATCTTTCCCAAGCCGAGATGATCATTGAGGATGTAGCATGAGCGCATTGCTCGGAAGGACCGTTCGGTTGTTCCTCGCAGAAGGCACAGCTTCTGGGGTCATCACTGCGGAGATCATGAATTGGACGGGCCATGTTCTAACCGGCTCCAGAAGCGGGCTGCCGACTCTTCTCAAGCGAAGCGAACTTGAACGCACCGGCATCTATTTATTGACCGGACCCGATCCGGAGGATTCCGGGACACCACAGGTCTACATTGGCGAGAGCGATAACGTTGGCAAACGGCTTGCCCAACACGGCAAGGATGAGGACAAGGATTTCTGGGAACGCAT